>NZ_AXCA01000113.1:0-8973 GCF_000475415.1 Halomonas sp. PBN3
CATGCCGGCGACCTTGAAGCTATAGCTGGAGATGACCATCACGAAGGGCAGGCAGATGATGATGGCCATCACCAGGATGCCCTGCACCATCGGCAGCGCCTGCTTGAGCATGTCCATGCCGGCCTGGAAGGGCAGGATCGACAGGGTGCCGCCCACCATGGCGCCGGCGGTCACGGTGGCATCCCAGAAGCCGCCGCCATCCAGCCCACGAAAGCCCACCACCGCCTGATCCAGGTTGCCGCTGGCCGCACCCGAGCGGGGGCTGACCAGGCGCCGGATCACGTAGTCCTCGGCCTCGCTGCTGGTGAAGACGCTGCGGAAGTCATCCCAGAACCCGGGGCTGACCTCCTCGTGCAGCCGGGCCCTCAGGCCAACGCCCTCGGCTGACCACCACTCCCGGCAGGAGGGGTAGCCCGGCATCCCCGGGCCGGTGTTGGGCCGGGAGACGTCCCGATCGGCATCATAGGGGAAGCCCGCGATGGGCCGCCCGGCGTAGAAGCTATCGTAGTAGCCGGGCGTGGTCTGGAAGTAGTTCGAGCCGATCCAGTCCACGTCCACGGCGCGGGTCGCCTCGATGCTCTCCCCCTCCTGCAGCAGCCGGTTGCGCGCCGGCCCGAAGCACTGGCGCTGGAACTCGCCTACTTCCTGTTGCAGCCCCGGATCTTCGACGCTGTGCAGGTCCAGCTCCATGCGGATGGACTCGAAGTCCGTCGAGCAGGGAATAGCGTGGATCGCCGCGGCAGTGAGCCCGTGGGACACCGCATGCACCCCCGCCCACCACAGCGGAATCCTCGCCTGCTGGCCACCGATTGAACTCTCGGTGGCTCCAAACGCCCCCTCGGACCAGCCGCCCGAGGCGAACTGGCGAGTGCCGCACTCCAGCGAGCGGCTCTCATCGATATCGGCGGTGGCCAGCTGGACCTGCAGCAGCGGCAGGCAGGTGAAGGCGTAAGCGAGGATCATGGCGTAGAGCCGGGTCTCGATGCGGTTGACCGTGAGGATGCCCTTGGTCCCCGCCTCGTCGCCCTCCTGGCGGGCCTTGAACCACTCGGAGAGCACCAGGGTGATGAACGGCACCGCGGCGATGCCGGTGCCGACCATGACGTTCCAGATGGCGTTGTTGATGATCCAGCCCAGCAGCGTCATGGCGTTGGCGAAGTAGTCGAACACCACCAGCGGCGCGGTCAGCAGGCCTTCCATCAGGCACCTCCCAGCTGGTTGATCAGGTTGGTGACCTCCAGCAGGACCAGGATGCCCAGGGCCATCAGCTCGAGCCGGCGCAGCTTGGCGAGCGCCTGTCGCCCGTCGTCGCGATCTCGGCGCAGCCGCACCACCGCCCGGGGGCGCACCTTGCGCCACCAGACCAAGGCCAGCACGGCGTAGAGGCTCAGCCGCCAGGCCAGCAGCCACGGCCATGCAGCCTGCCAGGCGCCATGGTGGGCCTCGAGCCCACCCAGCAGCCGCACGCTGACGGCGAGAATGACGCCGCTAATCAGCAACATTCCGATCAGTACCGCCATGGCGACCAGCAGCGACGGCCAGCGGGCCGGATTCATCCAGGAGAAAGCGCGTCGAGCCATCAGTCGCTGCCCCCCTCGCTTGCTGGACGACCGCGGCCATCCAGGGCCGCATCCGGGCGGAAGGTCTCACCCTGGGAGGCGCCCTGACTGCGCCGGGAGGCCCGTTCCAGGGCGATGCCGGCAGCGCTGTTGCTCAGCGCCTGGCGGATCTCCATCTCGGAGCGCAGCGACTCAATATCCCGATCCAGAGCCACCAGCTTGCGATCCAGCGCCGACATGCCCTGCTCGTTGTCGGCGATGCCCGGGTCACTGCTGCCGGCCAGCAGCAGCCGGCGCGCCCACAGCGCCTTAGTCAGCGTCCGGGCCAGTGCCATCTCGCCACTCAGGCGATGGATCAGCAGCGAGGCCTCGGGATCGGTGCGCAAGGACTCGATCACCCCACGGGACACGGTAAGGCCGTCACCGGCGGAGACCTGGCGCAGGTTCTCCGGGGTCAGCGGCTCGCTGCCGTCGACCAGACCCAGGAGCTTGCCGTAGACCTCCTGCTGCTCACGCTCAAGCTCGCGCACCAGCCCCGTTCCGGCCTGGGTTTCGCTGCGCTCGCAGCCGTCGCAGGTGCGAATCGACTGCTCGCCGATCACCGCCTGGGTCCACTCGGCGGCCTCCTCTGGGCTCTGCCAGACCGTGCACATGCCGCCTAGACAGCTTCCTCCCGTCCCGCTGCCTGACCCCGAGCCGCCACCGCTCCCACCGGAAGTGCCGACTAACCCGCCGCCGCCGATCCAGCTGCCTTCGTTGGTGGCCACCGACCCCCAGCCGCCTCCGCCACCCGGGATGGGTGCCGTGCTGGTGGTATCGGTACGCCCATGCAGCAGGTTGTAGCCAGCGCGTGCAGTGTCCTCAACCACACGAATCGGCTCCTGGCCGCTGCCTCCGCGACGCTGGCCTCCCACCCAGGTCACGCCCTGGTTGCCGCCCGACTGGTCGACCTGCTCCTGCGCCGCGACGACATCGGCGTTGGACTGGGCCGCGCTCTGCCAGCTCTCAGCCATGGCCACCTGCTGCCATCCCTGGCCAGTGACCATATCGGCCATGCGCTCGGACATCTTGCGGCAGGACATCGACGCCCGGTCGAAGTCCACCCGCCCCTGCAGCACGCCGTTGCTCAGCAGGTCATAGAGCCCCGGGTTGGCCCGCTGGATGACCATGGCAGGCAGCGAGGCCACCGCACTCTGGGCGTTCTGAACCACCGTCCCCATCAGGTTCTGGAAGCCGTTGGTGATGCCGTTGAGCTGGTTGGAGACCGTGGCGCCGATATCGAAGTTGCCGCAGGTGGCATTCATGTTCCAGCTGATGCCGATTCCACGGCTGTTGGGGTTGTAGCCCCGTCCGGCTGAGACGCTGAAAGGCGAGGCGCCGCCGATCTGGTAGTAAAGGGCATCGGCGGATTGCGCCTGAGCCTGGGCAGCATGGGTAGACAGCAGCCCCACCACCAGGGCACTGGCCAACGGCGCAAGGGCGAAGCGTCGTATACGAGTTCCTTTCATCGGCTTCTCTCCTTCAGGGGACTGCATACAGCAGGGTCTGGCCGCGACGCTTGCAGCAACGATAGGGGAGCCACAACGACCAGGCGTAGTCACCGCCGGTATCCAGGCGGTCACCGTAAGTGTCGGTGACTCCACGGTCCGGCCACACCCGACAGGATTTGCTCATGCCGGGCGTCAGGCGCTGCCAGCGATGAGTAGAGGGGTCACCCTCCTTGACCGGCCCGGGCGGCCAGTAGCCGTCGCGGCTTTCCGCCACCAGCGGCGTGTAGACGTGAGGCTGACCCGTGCGGGTGACGATGTCGGCAGAGCGCTGGGCAGTGGTCGCCGCGGTCTTGTAATCATGCACCTGGGTCAGGAAGCCGCTGCGCGGATAGACGTTGCCCCACAGGTCGCCGGGCTGGCCCAGCTCACGCATGCCGGGCGTGAGCGCCTCCGGGTAGAGCGACTCGGGAATCCCGCTGCGCCACGCCAGGGCGTCAAGGGTCGAGAGGTGGTAGGGCTGGAAGGGTGTCGCTGCCCCAGCGCACGACATGCCGAAGGCGCTGGCGAAGCTGCTGAAGGCACCGCCGGCCGGGTGTCCGATGGCGTCCACGTTCTTGAAGCGCAGGTGCTCGTGCCGAGCCCGGTTGGCATCCGAGGTGCTCTGCCCGCCGGCCAAGGCCTTACCCAAGGGTGGCGAGAGGGTGGCCACTTCCCACCAGGGGCTGTCGCCAGTGTTCTCGTAACTGGAGACCACCAACTCGGGGATGTAATGGCGCACCTGCACCGAGGTGCGTATCGAGCAGCCCGACCAGGAACAGTTGAGCCAGACGCAGATACCGATGACCTGATAGTCCAGGCATTGAGTAGAAATCGACGACGCCACAATCTCTGGTGTTGTTAGCGCCTGGGCGGGCCTCTCAATTACGCCCAGGCTCAGCACAGCGCCAATCAACAGAGCGCCCAAGGTCCTGTAGCGCATCATGGGCGGCTCTCCTGACTCAGCAGGCGATCGGCTTCGTTCAATGCCTGCGCGACGTCCGGCTGGCCGTAAATCACATGGCGACCATCGATCACCACGGCGGGCACTTTCTCGACACCCAGCTGCCAGGCCCTGGCCGGCCCGAGATAGCTATCGGCATAGCGGTCAGCAGTTTCCTGCCACGCGGGCGTGGTCATGCGCTCGCGCATCAAGGCTGCAGCAACGTCAGGATCTGCGGGCAACTGCTGAGACAGCAGGGCATCCAGTCGTCCAGGCACATCGAGTTCGATGACCGCTGCACCAGACGGCACATTGATCACCGGCTCTCCGGCGGTGGTAAAGACTTCGATGGCTGGCTCAGCGAGTACGGGGCCTACCAGGCAGGCAGATAGGCTAAAGGCAGCCAGCCAGCGGCGTGGGTGGTGTCTCTCCATGCGTGCCACTCCAATAGATCAAGGAACTGGCACAGCATTACCGAGCTCGTATGAAGCGGCATCAGGAAATATTAATTCGGACGTGAGATGTTTTCTGGGGCAGCTATAAGAAGCACAGCGAACGGATCAGCCGACTCATGGCCGGAATCATCTTCGCTTACCTGACCAATAACATTGATTCAAACCAAAGCTGCCACCATAATACTCCTCAACACTCACCCACCACGAGGAAGTTCATGTCCATTCTCAACACCTACGTGCAGAAAGAACAGCAGCTTAAACAGCTCCAGGAAGAGCTCGACAGGCTGAAGAACGACGACCGCCTGAAGACCGAGCTAGATTTCAAGAATCACCTCGAAGACCTGATGCGCGAGTTCGACAAGTCAGCCGCTGACGTCATCAAGCTTCTGGATCCAACGCATACCGCTGACAAGAGCTCCAGCAGCGCCAAGAGCACCGGCCGCGCCAAGCGCAAGCTGAAGATCTACAAGAACCCGAACACTGGCGAAGTCGTCGAGACCCGCGGCGGCAACCAGAAGACGCTGAAGGCGTGGAAGGAGGAGTACGGTGCCGAGACCGTAGAAAGCTGGCTCGTCAGGACTGAGGACTAATACTCTCGTAGCCGGCCTGCCAGTAGTTGGCAGGCCGGCTGCTTTCGGCCAGAAGCGGCTATTGAGATTTTCCTGATGTATAACGCTTTGGCTTTGCGGCGAACCGGAGCGCGAGCGCAGGTGCGTCCGACAACAGCCACTTGTTGGGCGACTGCGGTCCGGCCATAAGTTTTACCAAGACAAGTTTCATTGAACTTCAAGACACTCGAAGGCTGCGGACTTCTGCGGCAACTTTTCAAACAGACCCATAGTAAATTGAGCTTGATGTGCGATGCTCTCGCGAGCTCCGTGACCAGATAGATCGATTTCAAAACTCATCATTTCGGCTTGATTGCCCTTCACACCAGTAAGCGCAGCAGATGATGATCGGTAATCGAGACCTGTGAATGAAAAACCAAATATACTCCACAACCGTCTGAATTTTTCGCTATCCGGTTTGGGAACATACTTCCGATGCACAGAGAATGTCAGCTTGTCGCCACGCCTGTCATATGTATACGGTATCTTGAATTGATATCTATACAACAACAGGATCAGCCTGTTGATATCTCGCAGATTTTCTAATGATGCAACAGTATCTGTATAGTGCTCTGCCGCTTTCCTTGAGAGTATTTTGTAGGTTCTTCGTCGTTTCATGTGGATTTGGCCTGATCGAACAGGCGGCCCACCGGGCTGCCAATCAGGTAGATCATGGCGATGAAGTTGGCCTCGTTCCGGTAGCCGCGTGCGCGTGACCGAGCCGCCTGGAACAAGCCGTTCATGCCTTCCAGTCGTGCGTTGGTCAGTCCCGAGATCCACCGCCTGACTACCGCGTCGGCGTGCCGCTCCAGCGTCGCCAGGGCCTTCCCCATCGGCTTCAGGAGAGGCTTCTCCGAGACCGCCGCCTTCATGACCTTGAGGTAGTTCGTGATACGCCACCGAGCCGCTCGCGGCGTCGGGGCCTTCTGGATCCAGCGCAGCTTCTCCTTGATCACCCAGGCATCGGACGTGGCGCTCTGGTCGGCCACCAGTTCCTGGAGCGCCGCCAGCTGCTTGGGCGTCAGGTTCTCGTTTTCCAAGCTCTTCAGCAGAGCCCAGCGCAGCGACTTGGGGTGCCCCTGCTCCCGGCGCTCCTTCTTGCGCACTTCGTCCAGCCGCTTAGTGAAGGTCTGCACGATATGGAACCAGTCGACCGTAACCTCGGCCTTGGGAAGGTGCTCGGCCACGCCGCTGAGGAAGGCTTGTGACATGTCGCAGACGACCTCGACCACGTTGTCCGGATCGCCGCCATGGGCCGCCAGGAAGGCGCTGAAGGCCTTGATGGCGTCCTTGCCGTGGCCTGGGACGGCGAAGATCACCGGCTCCTGCTTGCGCTGCATGTCGAGGAACACAGTGACGTAGCGCTGGCCGCGTCGGGATGCGGTTTCATCGACGCCGACGGTGGCCACATTGCTCAAATCCAGTTCCCCCAGCATGCGGCCGACGTAGTGGTGCACGATGCGCCACAGCCGCTTGTCGGAGATCTCCAGCTGCCGGGAGACGGCCAGTACCGGCATTTCCTTGACCAGCGACATGGCGGCTTGCTCGAACAACAGGGTGAAGTCGCTGCCTGGCCGGGCCCAGGGCACCTCGATGCGCTTGACGCCATGCTCCGGGCACTTGGTGCGGGGCACGCGGGCGTGCAGGTGGCAGTGATGCTGGAAGAAGTTCAGATGCCGCCAGGTCTTGTTGGAGAAGTCGTGAGCCGGACAGGCCTCACCGCACTCAGGGCAGGGGTAGAGGCTGCCGCGCTCGGCCTCGACGTAGAGGTCCAGCCGGTGGGGTGACACGGCGGTATCCAGGTGCTGGTCCTTGAGGATCCAGGGCGCTTCCAGGCCCAGGCCGAGGGTCAGAATCTGGGTGCCGTCCATGCCATGCCTCCTGTCGTCGTGGAGGTCATATCCTGGCCCAGCTCAGGGGGCGAATTCCACACCCAACGACGAAGAGCCATTTTGTAACGTCTATGCAGCTTGTGGTCACGCGACCTGAGTTCAATGGAGCCCCCGACTGAGGGCACTTCAACGCCTTTGTGCGGACTTACTAAGGAACCATCATGCTTAGCAAGTAGCTGCAATATCTCCAATGCAACACCTAGGGCATCTAACTTAAAAATTTCGGTGTGCCCATCACCCTTTTCCGCAAAGGCGGTAACACGATATCCGGATAAAAGGCGATGCAAACCCTTCTCTACGCCATTGATACGAGTCGGAAGAACTGGAACACGATATGACTCCGTGTAGTCTGGAACGCCAAGCCAAGCAAACGATTGGGAACGCCTAAATACGTCCACCGCCTGGCCAATTTTTACTAACTTCCTATCAGGAAACACCAATAGGTAGAGATGGCGGTCTCAAGTTCCAAGTGCAACGCTATTGAAGGGTGCTCGGACCGGCGACGGATTTCTTGAGCACCTCGGCGTAAACTTCCAGCGGCGTTCGCCAGTCCAGTGTCTTGCGCGGCCGGGTGTTCAGTGAGTCAGCGATCTCGTCGAGTTCTTCCTGGCTGTAGACCGACAGATCCGTGCCCTTCGGTAGGTACTGCCGCAACAGCCCGTTGGTATTCTCATTGGAGCCTCGCTGCCATGGGCTATGCGGGTCAGCGAAGTAGATCGCCGTACCGGTCTTCTGAGTGATCTCGGCATGCTTCACCATCTCTCTGCCTTGGTCGTACGTCATGGACAGGCGCAGAGCTCGCGGCACCTCATTGAGCTTGTCGCTGAAGCCAACGGCCGCCGCTGTGGCGGTAGTGCCATCCACTTTCGCCAAGATCACCAGGCGCGTGGTGCGTTCCACCAGCGTACCGACGGCAGAGCGATTGTTGGCGCCCATGATGAGATCGCCCTCCCAGTGGCCAGGCATCAGGCGATCTTCGATCTCAGGCGGCCGCATGTGGATGCTGACCAGCTCGGGAATCTGCTGGCGTCGATCCTTGCCACGGCTGCGCGGCCGGCGCTTGCCATTGCCCTGGCGAAGACAGGCGATGAGCTCTTTCTTGAGGCTGCCGCGGGGCATCACATAGAGCGCATTGTAGATGGCCTCATGTGAGACCCGTCGATGTGAATCGTTGGGAGACATGCGCTTCAGTGTGCGGGCTATCTGTTCCGGTGACCAGTACTTGCGCAGCAAGTAGACCACCACCTCGAAGAGCTCCCCGTCGGGGTGCAGCTTGGGACGCTGACGTGGCCGATGTCGCGTCAGACGAGCCCGGTAGCCCGCCAGGCTGGCATCGTAGCCCTTGATGGGATCAACCGTGTGGCGGGCGATTTCTCGCGACACGGTGCTCGGTGCACGGCCCAGGTGAGTGGCGATGGCCCGGATCGAATGAGTGGCTCGCATCATCATGATGGCGGCTCGGTCTTCAGCAGAGAGGTGGCGATAGCAGTGAGTCATAGCAACACCGTACCTGATGGGTCACGTGTTGCACTTGGTCATTGAGACCGCCGATTTACTTCTTCTGCCATTCCCAACGCCTTTAGCTACTGCCCACATCGAAAGCGTCCGCGCTTCTGGTGTTCAGGTCAATTCACTTGCCGAGATTCACTCGCCCAAAGCCGTCGCCGCGACGGGCTTTATTCGGCGGCCCGTTTGCTCAGACATGGAACTGCGAAAAGTAGTCAATTACCTCTGCAGCCTGTGTCCCTTTCCGAAACCGTCGTTGCTCATCGAAATCAAGAGAGGGAAACATGTGTATGATCTGCTCATCCTTATATAGATCTAATAACGCGTATGGCTCTATGCCCCCGGCTTTCTGGCCCCTCAAGATTTTTGTCACTTCAATGGCTGCACCGATCATGACGTCAGCTAACTGAACAGCCGGACTATCCTTTGAATCGACTTGAGTGACTGACGTGAGTTTGAGCGGGAAGTAAGTATCCCCCGGCAA
>NZ_AXCA01000114.1:0-1107 GCF_000475415.1 Halomonas sp. PBN3
TAGGTGCCCTGCACGATGCCCTGGGAGCCGATGTAGATCCACGAGCCGGCGGTCATCTGGCCGTACATCATCAGGCCCTTGCGATCCAGCTCGTTGAAGTGCTCCCAGTTGGCCCAGGCCGGCACCAGGTTGGAATTGGCGATCAGCACGCGCGGCGCGTCCTTGTGAGTCTCGAAGACGCCCACCGGCTTGCCGGACTGCACCAACAGGGTCTGGGTATCCTCCAGGCGCTGCAGGGTCTCGACTATCTTGTCGTAGCACTCCCAGTCGCGAGCAGCGCGGCCAATGCCGCCATACACCACCAGGTCCTCGGGGCGCTCGGCCACGTCGGGGTGCAGGTTGTTCATCAGCATGCGCAGCGGGGCCTCGGTGAGCCAGCTCTTGCAGCTGCGCTCAGTACCGGTGGGCGCGGCGATCTTGCGGGAGGGGTCGTGACGCTTGTCTTGCTGGGTCATGGCGTGTTGCCTCAGAAGTCTTGATGAGTTGTCGTGGTCGTGGAGCCGTCGGCTCTCAGTCATTCAGGGTCAGCAGATGCACCAGGCGAGCGGCCGCCTTGGCGGTGCGGCCGTCGATATCACGGCCGGGGTTGAGCTCCGCCAGGTCGGCCAGGCGCAGCTTGCCGCTATCTCGAATGGTCTCGATCAGCGGCTCGATCAGGGCGAGCGACACGCCACGGGCGGCCGGGGCACTCACCCCGGGAGCCTCTGCGGCAGGCAGCACGTCTAGATCGATGGTCAGGTAGAGGTGGTCGCAGTGATCAGCGAATGTCTTTACATCCTGCAAAAGAGCGGTAAGTCGCGTGGCATCAAACTCCCGGTCTTCTCGCACCAGGACGTTCAGCTGGGCAGCGCGCTGGAAAAGCGCCCGAGTGTTGGCAGCTCGGCTGACGCCCAGACAGGCGTACTGAAACGGCCAGCCACGCTGAGCACAGTCGTTGGCAATTTGGGCAAACGGCGTGCCTGATGAGCGCACATAGCTCGGATTGCGCAGATCGAAATGAGCATCCAGGTTGATGATGCCTACGCGCGGCGCCTGCTCATCGCTGGCTGCCAGGTATTGGGCAAGCCCCGACCAGCTCGCATAGGCCACCTCATGACCGCCACCCAG
>NZ_AXCA01000115.1:0-1403 GCF_000475415.1 Halomonas sp. PBN3
GCGCACTCCGCTTTGGGTCGACAGCAGCCTTTGAGAAACATCTAATCAACCCTAGTTGTTCAGATAATGGTTTGTCCAGAACAGATGGCTCTTCTATGGCCTCAGACTGCTCAGAGCCTCGTTAAGCGCCCTCAGTGCTTGATTATTTTTCTTTTCCCCCATCTTCCTGATATTGGCAAGTTTCCACATTACAGCGGGCAACTGGTCAACTCCCTGAACAGGGAAAAGTGACCAGTCGGGCTCCCCCTGTTTGAACGAAAGTAGAAAGCGAGCATCGTCATCGGTGAACAGCTGGGCCAGCCGTTCCAGCAGCCTGGACTGTACTTCCTCCAGCTGCGGCAGAGGGATGTCGGTTATGGCCATACCGACAAACTCCTTGCGGTAGATGGCCTCCAGCGGCTTCATCCTCGGGTTGATGACTTCGTTCATCGGCCTGGGGTGCCCAAGCAGGTAGACCAGAAAGCCCTCGAAGACACTGCGATCCAGGCCGCCTTGATCCAGCAACAGCTTCACATCGAAAAGGTCACGAGGATGCTGGCGATCCAGCGCAGCACAGAGCTTGCCGCCGTATAGGTCCGGCAACGACACCACCGACACCGAGGCAAAGCCGTACTCGTCTTCCACGGCCTCGACCACGTCAAGCTGCTGAGGCGGATGCACGGTGCCGCGCAGCACCGGCGAGACTTCGACCTTCACCTGGCTGCGGCCGCGGCGCACCAGGATTCTCAGTTCATCGCGGCGGTTATCCTGGAGGTCGGCCTTTACCCCGGGCAGTTGGGTGCCGATGGCCTGTGCCAGCCGCTGCAGCGCCTGGCGGCAGCATTGCAGTGCCTCGTCACGAGGCTCCAGCGGCAGGTAGGCGAGGTCGATATCGACGGACAGCCGCGGGAAGGGCTGGACGAAGAGGTTGATGGCCGTGCCGCCCTTGAGGGCAAAGCAGGGCTCGTCATTCAGAAAGGGCAACAGCGCGACCAGTAGCCGCACCTGCTCGTGATAGCGGGCCTCAATGCTCATCCGTGAACGCCTCCGGGACCGTGACCTGATATTCCTTGTCCAACCGCCCTCCCTTGCAGAGCTGCCGCTTGCCCTTACCCAGGTCGAGGCTGTGGGTTTCCAGTCGATGGTACCAGGCGTGGCCGGCATGGCGAGCCAGCACCAGGAAAGCGCGTTTGGTCTTCACCGAGCGGCACCCTGCCAGCAGCGCCTGCAGCCGGCGTGGACGCAGTGTATTGAGCCCGGTGAAGGTGTCCACCAGCTCGCTGCTGAACAGCAGGTCGTTGGGCGTAATGGCGATCCACTCGAGGATAGCGCGCTCCGGCGTCGATATCCGCAGGACAAACCCCACCCCGGGTGGGTTGTAGTCCGTGAAGCTGCCGGAAAGGTCCACCGGCAGCCCCTTATCC
>NZ_AXCA01000116.1:0-4172 GCF_000475415.1 Halomonas sp. PBN3
CATGGGGCCATCCATTAGCCACAGCTATTAGATGACCACAGCAGCTCCTATCGGTAAAGCCCTACAAGCCCCGTCCTAGAGCGGTTTGTCGTGCGTTTTCCCTGGCGCTACGAAGCCCGTCGTAGAGCGGTTTTTCATGCGTTTTTCCTGGGCACGCTACCGCCCGAGGATTGCCTCCGGGCGGGGTCCCTGGCCCTTGAAAATATCAGTGATAACCCAGGCCCCAGTCGCCTGCAGCACCCTGGAGCCTCGGTCACAGTATTCTACGCAGCTGCGCCGGGCCGCTCCACTCCTCGAATCGGATGGCCGGTAACCAGTAGGCAGAGGCTAAGGCAACTTGGCTGATGAAGCATACAGCCAGCATTCGCCCTCCACAACGGCGGTGCCACAGTGGATCAATGAGGAAGACTCTCACTCACCACCTCGCCGAGCCTGCCTCAGTCGCTGCCGAACAGGTCCCGGGTGTAGACCTTCTCCGCCACGTCCTCGAGCGCCGCTGCCATGCGGTTGGAGAGGATCACATCGGCCTCGGCCTTGAAGGCGGCGAGGTCACGGATGACGCGGGAGCCGAAGAAGGTCGCCTCCTCCAGCACCGGTTCAAAGACGATCACCTCGATGCCCTTGGCCTTGAGGCGCTTCATCACCCCCTGCATGGCGCTGGCGCGGAAGTTGTCGGAACCGGCCTTCATGATCAGCCGGTAGATGCCCACCACCCTCGGCCGGCGGGCCAGCACCTGCTCGGCGATGAAGTCCTTGCGGGTGCGGTTGGCGTCCACCACCGCCTGGATCAGGTTGTTGGGCACGTCCTGGTAGTTGGCCAGCAGCTGCTTGGTGTCCTTGGGCAGACAGTAGCCGCCGTAACCGAAGGAAGGGTTGTTGTAGTGCGTGCCGATGCGCGGGTCCAGCCCCACCCCCTCGATGATCTGGCGGGTATCCAGGCCGTGGCTCTCGGCGTAGGTGTCGAGCTCGTTGAAGTAGGCCACCCGCATGGCGAGGTAGGTGTTGGCGAACAGCTTGATCGCCTCGGCCTCGGTGCTGTTGGTGAAGAGCACCGGGATATCGGTCTTCTCGGCACCCTGCCTGAGCAGCGAGGCGAAGGCCTCGGCACGCTCGGAGCGCTCGCCGACGATGATCCGCGAGGGGTGCAGGTTGTCGTGGAGCGCCTTGCCCTCGCGCAGGAACTCCGGCGAGAAGAGCAGGTTCTCGGTGCCGAAGCGCCGGCTGGCCTCCACGGTGTAGCCCACCGGCACGGTGGACTTGATCACCATCAGGGCGCCGGGGTTGATGGCCATCACGTCCTGGATCACCGCCTCGACGCTGGTGGTGTCGAAGACGTTGGTCTGGGGATCGTAGTCGGTGGGGGTGGCGATCAGCACGAGGTCGGCGTCGCGATAGGCCAGCTCGCGATCCAGGGTGGCGGTGAAGTCGAGCTCGCGGTGGGCGAGGAAGTCGCTAATCTCGGCATCCTCGATGGGCGAGCGCCCCGCATTGAGCGCCTCGACCTTCTCGGGAACGATATCCAGCGCCACCACCTGGTTGTGCTGGGCGAGGAGCATGGCGTTGGAGAGCCCGACGTAGCCGGTGCCGGCGATGGCGATCTGCATGGTGAATCCTTTCAGTCGAGGCCGTTGAGAGAAGTCGGGACGCATTATAGGGGCCACGATGGGTGCTGTCGCCCGGCGCGGCACCGGGACCCGTGATACCGCACCATGGCATCCGAAAGGGGGAGCGATCCCCCTGGCCAGGCGCCTTGTAATCCATGGATGACACGCCACCAAGCGTTTTGCCGGTGGCGCATGATGACAATGTTGCATAGTTTAAAAGGGCGTGACGGAGCGTAACGCAGTGTGCCGCGAAGGGGATCCGCAGGCCCAGGCGAAGAAAAACTGCCCGCCACGCCTCATCCGCAACCAACGCGACACGGATTCGGCTCACGAGAAGCCGAACCTGTCGCCAGCAGGGGAACAACAACATGAAGCTGCTCAAGCCCACCCTGATCGCTGCCGGCGTGGCCATGGCAGGCGCCGCCCATGCCCAGCAGGCCGTCACCTCCCTGGACATGGCGGTGGTCATCGATGAGTCCGGCTCCATGGCCGGCGAGCACAACCAGTTCATCGGCACCTACGTCGACAACCTGGACCAGTTCCTGAACAACGAAGGCGTCACCCTGAACCAGTACGGCTTGGTGGGCTTCGGTGCCGCCTCCGCGGCCGCCACGCCCAACGAAGCCGGCCAAGAGGCCGGTCGCGCCCTCTACCGTCACTTCTGGCTGAAACGTAATCCCGACGACGTCTGGGGCAGCGCCCAGGACTTCGACAACACCACCCCCGAGCTCACCACCAGCGGCAGCACCGAGGATGGCTATCGTGCCATCGATTACACCTTCCGCAACTACACCTTCCGCTCCTCGGTGGGCAAGGCGATCATGCTGATCACCGACGAGGATCGCGACAACGACACCAGCAACCTGCAGACCGGCCACCTGCCCCAGGGCATGACCGAGCTGGAGAAGGCCTATATCGAGAGCGAACTGCAGCGGACCGGAACCACGGTCCACGCGGTGGTCAATCAGCGCTTCATGGATGCCGACGGCAACCCCGCCATCGCCATCGTGGGCGATGACCCGGCCACCGGCACCGCCTATGTGCAGCAGCCCGATGGCACCATCGTCAAGAAGACGGGCTTCCAGTACGGCAGCGCCAGCAGCAACACCCAGGCGGACTACACCGAGGTCGCCCTGAAGACCGGTGGCATCGTGATCGACATCGATGCGCTGCGTACCGTCTATACCGACCCGGCCAAGCTGGGTGCCCTCTCCGGCGCCCTCGCCCAGCTGGTGGCCAGCATCACCGCCAGCGCAGGCGGACCCGGAGGCGGCGGCGTCTTGATCGGCATCAACTGTGCGGCCGCCAGCGGCGCGGCGGCCCAGGTGTGTGCGGCCATCGCCTCCAGCCAGAACTCGAACGTGCAGAACCTTGGCCAGCAGGTTAGCGTGGCCCAGCAGCAGAAACTGACCCAGTACCAGGTCAGCCAGATGCTACAGGGTGCGCTGAACAACGGCCGCATGGTGATGCGCACCCTGCGCAAGCGCATGGCGACGCTGCGCCAGGCCGGCACCAACGTGGCCAACGTGGAGGTGATGGACTACTACGACGGCAACGTGGCGCTGACCAACCGTCAGATCGAGGCGTCTCAGCAGCTGCGGGGCGGGGCGGCCTCGGCCGACCGCGATGGCTTCGGCTACTTCCTGCGCGGCCACTACACGGATGGCGACTTCGATGGCAACGACAGCACCAGCGGCTACGACAGCGACACCTATACCCTGGTGGGCGGCGTCGACAAGTACTTCGACGACAAGACCCAGGCGGGCGTGGCCCTGCACTATGCCAACAGCGACGCCGACTACGACCTGGGGGCGGGCGGCACCGACAGCGACAGCTACGGCCTCAACCTCTACGGCAGCCATGAGCTGATCCCCAACGTCTATCTCGAGGCCAGCCTGGGCTACAGCCGCATGGATATCGACGCCGACCGTGACACCGGTGTCGGCCGGGTGAGCGGCAGCACCGATGCCGATATCACCTTCGCCTCGCTGGGCATGCTGCGTGATATCCCGGTCACCGCGAAGTTCGCCGTGCAGCCCTTCGTCTATCTGAACTACCAGAACGTCGATATGGATGGCTTCACCGAGTCCGGCGGCACCGCGGCATTGCGGATCGAGGATACCCGACTCGAGTCCGTGAACTGGGAGATGGGCCTGGGCGCGGCCTATGAGGTGGCCGACAACACCACCGCCACCGCCGCCGTGGCCTGGGAGCATGAGTTCAAGGACGACTCCACCGCCGTCAACTCGGCCTTCGCCGTCTCGCCTAACGACGTCTTCACCGTGGAGGTGCCACGGCCCGATGACAACTACGGACGCCTCAGCGTGGGCCTGATGCAGGAGATCGGCGGCAACCGAAGCCTGGCATTCAATGCCGATACCATCTTCGGCCATAGCGACTACGATGAGTACGGTGTGATGCTGCAGTTCCGCCAGCAGTTCTGAGGCAGCAGTCGGATCGTGGTACTGCAACCTGGGGCGTGTCGCGCGGCGACGCGCCCCTTTTTTGGGTTCATCGCTGACTGGCGTGATGGAAATGACGGCTCTCTAGTAGACATCATGGATTGAC
>NZ_AXCA01000117.1:0-1610 GCF_000475415.1 Halomonas sp. PBN3
TTGCCGGGGGATACTTACTCGGGCTCCCACAGTAGCTGCCCTTGTACCACCGCGATCGCTGATAAATCGGGCTCCCACTATATCGGGCTTCCCAAAATAGTGTTGTCTCTATCTGCGATAGCCCTGGGGCCGGGTGGCGAAGCGGGCGCATGTTGACGTTGAATTGCACCGGTCAGCCGACCCAGCGAGTATTCTCTGCCATGATGCATGCTCGAACTCCAAGGAGAACTCCCCGATGAGCGATACCGCCCTGATGATCGTCGACCTGCAGAACGACTACTTCCCCGACGGCAAGTGGCCTCTGGTGGGCATCGAACCGGCTGCCGAGCAGGCCGCTGCCGTGCTCGGGCACTTCCGCGAGCGCTCGCTGCCGGTCGTGCATATCCGCCACGAGTTTCCCTCCGCCGAGGCGCCCTTCTTTGCGCCGGGCAGTGAGGGGGCGCGCATTCACGCCACCATGGCGCCGCGGGAATCGGGCAACGAATCGGTGGTCCTCAAGCACAGCGTCAACGCCTTCCTCGGTACCGACCTGCACGAGCACCTGCAGGCGCAGGGCATCGAGAAGCTGGTGGTGGTGGGCGCCATGAGCCATATGTGCATCGACGCCGCCACCCGTGCCGCCTCGGATCTCGGTTACCAGGTCACGGTGCTGCAGGATGCCTGCGCCACCCACGACCAGACGTTCAACGGCGAGACGGTGCCGGCGGCCCAGGTGCATGCGTCCTTCATGGCCGGACTGGCGTTCGCCTACGCCGAGGTCACCGACACCGCGGAGTGGATTAAGCAGCACTCATAGCCTTGCCTGGGGGGCGTAATCCACCATCATGGGGGATAATTCTTCCAACTTCCGCTTTCCAGGAGTGACCATGCGTATCAATGCGGACTTCACCCGGCGTGCCGTCGTCACGCCGGAGCAGCACGAGTGGGTGGCTTCGCCCCAGGGCGGTGTCGAGCGGGTGATGCTCGACCGGGTGGGGGCCGAGAAGGCCCGCGCCACCAGCCTGGTGCGCTACGCCCAGGGATCCCACTTCCCGCCCCACGAGCACCCCGGAGGGGAGGAGATCCTGGTGCTCTCCGGCACCTTCTCCGACGAGAGCGGTGACTTCCCGGCAGGCTGGTATGTGCGCAACCCGCCGGGCTCCGCGCATCGACCCTCCAGCGAGCCGGGCGCCACCATCTTCGTCAAACTGTGGCAGATGCCGCCGAAGGACGACCATCACGTCCGCGTCGACACAAACGACCCCGCCGCCTGGCATCGCCGGGGGGAGGGGCGCGAGACCTGCCCGCTGTTCGAGTCCGCCGCCGAGCGGGTCTGCCTGGAGCGCCTGGCGGCGGGGCAGGCGCTACCGCTCGAGGCGACCCGGGGCGTAGAGCTGCTGGTGCTGGAAGGCGAGCTCAGCCTCGACGGCGAGGCTCCGGGCCAGACCCTCAGCAAGGGGAGCTGGCTGCGCCTGCCCGTCGGCGACACGCCGCGCCTTCTCGCCGGGGCGGACGGCGTCACCTGCTATCTCAAGCGGGATCATCTGGCGCCCTTGACTGTCGATGCCTGATTGAAGAAGGGCCGCCCCTTTCGGGGCGGCCCTTCTGCACTTGTGCGCCAGGCATGGCGC
>NZ_AXCA01000118.1:0-3148 GCF_000475415.1 Halomonas sp. PBN3
CGCCCGGGGCGCCGGTCAGTACTCCTCTGGCAGTAGCAGCGTGGTGGCGCTGCGATCTGCCTCGGTGATGATCCAGACGGTGAGCGACTCACCGATCCGGTAGGACGAGAGCAGCCTGTCACCGTGAATCAGCGCCTGCTCGTTGCTCTGTCGATCCTCGTCGGGCACGTCACCCCAGTCGCCGGTGACGTGTCGTCGGAGCAGCGCCATGGGCGAGACCTCGCCCCGCTCCACCAGCTCGTTCACGGCCCGGGTCATCACCACACGCCCTACGTCGAAGCGGCGTGGATCCGGCCTCGCGGCACGTTCGGCGACCCGGTTGAGCGGCTCAGGGGCATCGCCTGCCTCAGCCTCGGCCGTCTGATCACCCTCTTCCGGCTCGCCATCATTGGCCGCCGGCGTCGAGGTAATGGTCAGCAGCTGCCCACAGCGAGGCGAGTCTGGCGTCATCTCCCAGGCGCGGATCACCGGCACGAAGCGGTCGGTGAGCACGCGGGTCTCGGTGATGGAGCCATCCTCCCGCTCGGTGAACTCGGTCTTGGCGACCTTATCCTTGTGGGTGTTGCCCTTGACCACCAGGCAGCGGCCGTTGGGCGCAGTGACCACGCCGGAGATCGCCCCGGCCGCCAGCGACAGGGCCAGATGCCAGGAGGAGAGCCGGCGCACCGGGGGACGCGGCGACAGGCCGGTCTTCCCGAACACGCTGCCCACCTCGGGCCAGAGCCCCTGCAGCTTCCCGACCTCATCGGCCAGCTGCTCGGCATCGAGCGACACGCGGTAAAAGTGGCGCAGCTCGCCCTGAGCCGCCGGCACCGCGTAGGGTTCGAAGGGCCACACCGCCGGGATCACCTCGGGTATGACCTCCTTGCTTCCCACGCGCAGCAGCTGGGCGCGCATCGCCTTGGCCTCCTGGCTGCGCTGCGCCTCACGGCGTCGCACCCGGCGGCCCAGGATCACCACCTGCTGAAAGTCATCCACGGCGGCGCGGAAGACCCTCAGCTCGGTGAAGTGGTTGACCAGCCAGCCGGTCAGCTCCTTGTCCAGGGCGTAGTCGGGAACGATCAGCACCATCACGCCCCCATATTGCAGGGTGCCAACGGTGCGCTGGTAGAACAGCTTCTCCAGGCGCCTGCGCCCCTTGCCCTGATAGCTCTCGTAACCGGCGTGGTCGGCCAGCAGGTCGCCATAGGGCGGGTTGAGCCACAGGCAGCCCACGCTGCGCGGTGAGATCACCGTATCCATCAGGTCGCCCTGTAGGCCTCTATCCACCAGGCCATGCATCGAGGCGGCCCGCTCGGCGTGATACTCCACGCCACAGGCCTGAACGCGTTCGCGCCCCAGGTGGTGGGCAAGCTCGGCGATGGCAGCGCCCTCCCCCGCACAGGGGTCTAGCACCCGCATCCGGCCGGTGCTGGCTGGGCGGAGCGCCTGAAGCACCCGCTCAAGCGACGCCTCGTCCGTGGGGAAGTAGCCATTCCTGGCGAAGTTGCGCGCAATGCGCTGAAACATCAGTGCCATGCGACACCTCCTGTCGGTTGGGTATGGTAGGCGCGGCCAGAACGGCCGCACCGTGGTGGAGCGAGCGCTCAGGGCTCGGGGGTGAGCACGCCGGCGCGGATCATGCCGCTGATGCGCGGGGCCAGGTCGTTCTCATCCAGTGAGATCTCCCAGGCCTGAATCGGCCCCTGTGAGAACGAGGCCGGCAGTACCGCCTGCTGGGCATGCAGCAGCGTCATCACCGGCGCCTGCCAGTGATCCAGCAGGGGCAGCGGGCAGAGCTCCCGCACGCGTGGCCATAGCTGGTCATCGACCGGGCAGACGCCCTCCTCGTCGTCGAGCAGGACGATGCTGTGAAGGTTGGCGCGATCCGGCGTGATGCAGCGCTGGTCGAAGAGCCACACGTGCACCAGGGTGCCGAAGCGCGTCTGGCGCAACCGGGCAGAGCGCCGGGAGTAGCGGTCCATGTCGCCAAAGACCATGGGGTGGCGAGTGTCGCCCTGGCAGAGATGCAGGGTATCCAGGCCGTTGTCTGCCGCTGGCAGCGTCAGCCTGGCCAGCAGCTCCTGCAGCGCTGTATCCCGCCCCCACAGGGAGAGAAACAGGCACTCACGCTGCCGGCCAAGGCAGAACGCATCGGCGTACAGGTCCAGGCACTCATCAAGAGTGTAGAGCTCGGGCATGATGGCCTCCATCGGTTAGCAAAGAGCGATGGGGACATCCCGAGCCCAGGGCATCGAGATGCCCCGGTGGGGATTGGCTGCCTCAGGCAGCGGCTTGCCAGGTCTGGGTCGGCGCCTGGAATCGGTAGCCCAATTCCTTCAGTCGACTCACCTGACGGCGGAACAGCGCTCGGTCCACGGTGGGATCGAGCTTGACGCTCTGCCCCAGGGGCCAGAGCAGGCCGAAGAGCTCGGCGTCGGGGTTGGCCTCCTGGCCAGCGGCGTGGGTCTCCGGGGCTTGCGGCCCTGGCCCCTCGCCAGCATCAACCTGAGACGGCGGCGCAGGCGGTGCCATCGGCTCGCCCGACCCAGGCGCAGGCGGGGCTGGCGGCACGGGTGGCGCTGGAGCGGCCTCCTCCTCCAGCGGATCCATCTCCGCGGAGTCGAAACGCGGCCCATGCTGGGTCACCAGCATGCCGTCCTCGGTCAGCAGCATCTCGCCGACCTTGGCGCGAACCTCCACGACCAGCCGGCCACCGGTGAAGTAGCTCGCCGGGCGGACCTCGAGCAGCAGAAACTCGCCCTCAAACACCCCTTCGCTGAACTGGTCCAGCTGAGGGTCCTTGATGACGAACTCACCGATCGAGGCCGCCAGCCGGCCGACGTTGAAGGGGCCGTTGCGCCCATGAATGGTGCGGACGGTGAGCCGCCCGGGAATCTTGATCATCACCAGACTCCTGTTCGACAGGATGCAAAAAGAGCGAACGGGGCCGGCAGCGCCGGCACCCGTCCAAGAAGTCACGGGCAAGCGCCCGAGGTGTCAGAGATAACCCCGCTCCGCGAAGGAGACCGAGTCCGAGCCGCCCACCACGATATGGTCGAGCACGCGAACTTCGATCAGACCCAGTGCCTCTTTAAGGCGCTGGGTAATGCGTCGGTCCGCATCGCTCGGATCGGGCTCCCCGCTCGGGTGGTTGTGGGTGAAGATC
>NZ_AXCA01000119.1:0-421 GCF_000475415.1 Halomonas sp. PBN3
GAGCAAGGAGCAAGGAGCAAGGAGCAAGGAGCAAGGAGCAAGGAGCAAGGAATGATAGTGCCGAAGCTTCTTGCCGTCATCCGATCTGTCGACGCTCCTCGATAAAAAACCCACTCGACCGTCCGGTCGAGTGGTTTTTTTCGTGGGCCGGATTGCGGCCCGTCGACGAGCCGCTTATCCCTTGCTCCTTGAACCTTGTCCCTGTTATCCGAGATCGATGCAGAGGTACTTGGTCTCCAGGAACTCCTCCAGCCCCTGATGGCCACCCTCGCGACCGAGGCCAGACTCCTTGACCCCGCCGAAGGGCGCGGCGGCGTTGGAGATCAGCCCGGTGTTGATGCCCACCATGCCGTACTCCAGGGCGTCGGCGACGCGCCAGACGCGGCCCAGGTCGCGGGAGTAGAAGTAGGCGGCGAGGCCG
>NZ_AXCA01000120.1:0-599 GCF_000475415.1 Halomonas sp. PBN3
TCCTTGCTCCTTGCTCCTTGCGCCTGTCAGGCCGGCTGCGGGCTCTCGCGGAGCAGCTGGGCCGAGAGCAGCGCCCACTGGTCCGCCCAGTGCTCGGTGGGGCGACGCCTGAAGTCGCTCCTCACGTACTGGCTGATGCGCCCCTCGGCGGTGGCCAGCAGCAGGTTGGCGGCGGCGGAGGCGGGCAGGCTGGGGCGGCGCCCCTCGCGCAGCTCCGCCTCGCGGAGGATCTGCTTGAGCTGGGTCTCCAGCCGCTCGAAGAGCTGGTGGATGCGGGTCCGCAGGCGCGCCGTCTCGCCGGTGAGCACGCCGCCGTCGAGCAGGCGCGAGAGGCCGGGGTTCTTCTCGGCGAAGCCCAGCAGCAGGGTGAGCAGTGCCGCGCAGCGCGGCAGCGCCTCCTGCTCCTCCTCCAGGAGGCGTCCGATGCGCGCGAACAGCGACTCCTCGATGAAGGCGATCAGGTCCTCGAACATGCGCGCCTTGCTGGGGAAGTGACGGTAGAGGGCGGCCTCGGTGACGCCGACCTGGCGGGCGAGGGCGGCGACGGTGATGCGCTTGCCGCTGTCCTCTTCCAGCATCAGCGCCAGCGCCTGGAGGAT
>NZ_AXCA01000121.1:0-4698 GCF_000475415.1 Halomonas sp. PBN3
AACCATTTAATCCGCTTACCCGGGCGAGGCAATCGGCATCGGCAGCCGTCAATTGGAGCTAGTCCGTCGCTTTCGATGCCGAGTCCACACAACTCTCGCCAGGAGCGGCAGGAGCGTGACCCCACTCGCGAGGATCAGCGCGACCGTGAGGCCACGGGAGTCGGCGGTAATCAGGACTTCGCCGAATATGACGATCAAGTAAGCCGTCGGAACCACCCCGGCCAGCGTGGCAATCAAGAAACGCCAGAAGGCCAGCGGTGTCAGGCCCGCCGCGTAGCTGACGGCATCGAACGAAATGAATGGCACCAATCGCGATGCGAATACGACGAGCATCAACCCGGTTTGAGAGCGTTCTTTGCCCAGCCAGTCGAGGATGGGACGAGTACGCGACCAGCGATGGATCACCTCATAGCCGAGCAGGCGGGCGATGCCGAAGGCGAGCAACGCGCCGGCCTCGGCACCGATGACCACATACGCCGTCCCCCATAGAGGGCCGTAGATCGCACCGGCCACCATGGCGATCGGCCCACTGGGTATCGGGCTCATGACAATGGCCGCTATCATCATGGCGATAATGGTCAATGGCCCCCAGCCCCCCAACTGGCCAACCCACTCACGCAGAGCCTGCTTATTGGTGAGCGTCGATAAGGCACCGGTCTCCATCAGGATCCAATAGAGGGTCACCAAGCCAATCAGCACAGAAGCTCCCAATATGAGCCTGTGCTTTACACCGAGCGTGCTTGCCATACTCATCTCAGTTGTGTGAGATGACATCTCATGTCACCCCTGTGCCGTTATGGCGTGTCATTCGACACCCAATATGTTGCGAAGCCGGTCGGTCGACACCGCACCATTGATGCGCTGCACATTACCTTCTTCATCGCGGTAATAGCTGGTCGGCGTTCCCGTGGCGCCGGCCTCGCGCATGAGCTGGGCATGCCGCCTAAGAAGCGCTCGACTCTCCTCCGACGGCACCACCGGACTGATGCCGCCATTGCGGAAGTTCAATTCATGGGTTTCGAGGGCTTTGGTTGGGTCATTCGACTCAAGGATCGCGGCCGCCTTGCGGAGACTGTCCTCTGACAGAACGCCGACCAGCACATGACGAAGCTGAAGCTCACCTTGATCGATTAGAGACCGTGAGCTCTTCCACAGCGCATTGCAGTAGGGACAATTGGGGTCGGTCAGCGTATACACGATATGTGACGCACTATCAGGTCCTTCCGGAATAAAGCGAGTGTCCTCGAACGCGCTCCAGGTAGCTTCCAGCATCGGTTCCAGCACCAGAGCTTGAAGTTGATTTTCCATTACAGCGTTGCCCTGAGGATCAATTAAGGTACCGATGATGGCGTGGTCGGAAGTGGAGGGAATATAAGCCGCCACGGGCTCATTATCATAGGACAAGGCATAACCTTGTATATCTCCCGGGGCATTAAAGGTTCCGTGGAATTTGAGTCCTTGATCCAATAATGCCGTAATCGATGCGGGCAGGGGTGTTCCAGTATCGGCTGTACTAATGGCCTGGTGGCCTTCAAGAGAATCGCCCCCCGTTTCCTCCGCCAGAGCGGGGAGCGTAATGAGACCGAACAGCCCTACAACAGCAAGGCAATAAGTGGAGTAGATGATTTTCTTCATGAACGGCCTCTTCATCGCTCTCTGATCAACCCGGGGAATCGAACCTGTCGTAGCGATTGGTTGTCAGCTATCACGCTTCTTTCCGAAGAACAGATACTTGGCGAGCGCGGCGACGCCAAGCACCAACGCAATAATCAGCAGGATGGAAATGAGCCCCATCCCCGCCATCCCCCACGTGCATGCTTCGCTTCCCATCATCCTGGTCTCCTGTTGACTTTCGCTGCTTAGGCCTGGTGGACTTGACCTGTCTGGGGTTCACCGCTCGTCACCGGCGAAGCGTCATCGATATCCGGCGTGAAGCGGCGTAGCCGCAACGAGTTGGTCAACACGAAGACGCTGGAGACGCTCATGGCGGCTGCCGCCAGCATGGGGCTGAGCAATACGCCGATGAACGGATAGAGCACGCCCGCCGCCACGGGGATCAGCGCCACGTTGTAGCCATAGGCCCAGACGAAATTCCCGATGATGGTCCGGTGGGTACGCTTGGAGAGCGCCACGGCATTGACGATTCCCCTCAGGTCGCCACGCATCAGCACTACGTCGCCGGCCTCGATGGCGATATCCGTCCCGGTACCGATGGCGATGCCCACGTCGGCCTGCGCCAACGCCGGGGCATCGTTGATCCCGTCGCCCACGAAGGCGACCTTGCCGCCCTCGGCCTGTAGTCGCTTGATCTCGTCCGCCTTCTGGTCAGGCAACACCTCGGCGAGTACGCGCTGAATGCCAACTTGACGAGCGATGGCGTCGGCCGTACCACGGTTGTCGCCGGTGAGCATGGCCACCTCCAGCCCCTGCGCCTTGAGTGCTGAAATGGCTTCGACCGAGCCCTCCTTGAGCGGATCGGCCACCGCGATGACCGCGGCGAGTCGGCCGTCCACCGCGGCATAGAGGGGGCTCTTGGCATCCTCGGCAAGCGCCTTGGCGCGCTCTTCCGCCTTGCCGAGCCCAATCCCGAGCCGGTTCATGTAGCGATCGGCCCCTACGTGAAGCCGGTGACCGGCGACGTCGGCTTCGATGCCGTAGCCCGGCTCGGCGCTGAAATGGCTGACGGTCGGCAGCTCGAGTCCACGTGCTCGGGCACCACGCACGATGGCCTCGGCGATGGGGTGTTCGCTCTGCGCTTCCACCGCCGCGACAAGGCGAAGCACCTCGTTCTCGTGCCCCTCGATCACTTCGAAGTCGGTCAGCTCGGGGCGCCCCTGAGTCAGGGTGCCGGTCTTGTCGAGCACGACGGTATCCATCTTGGCCAACGTCTCAAGCGCCGCGCCCTTGCGAAACAACACTCCTATCTCGGCCCCTTTGCCGGTACTGACCATGATCGCGGTCGGGGTGGCTAGGCCCATCGCGCAGGGGCAGGCGATCAGCAGCACGCTCACCGTGGTAACGAAGGCGAAGGACAGCGCCGGGGCCGGCCCGAAGGCGAACCACACACCGAAGGTGATCAGGGCGATGACGATCACTGCGGGCACGAACACCCCGGCGATCTTGTCGGCCAGTTGCTGGATTGGGGGCTTCTCGGCCTGTGCCGCTTCCACCATCTTGACGATTTGCGACAGCACGGTGTCGGCACCGACCCGAGTGGCGCGGAAGGTAAGCGCGCCGTTCTTGTTGATGGTGCCTCCGACGACTTCGGCATCCTGCTGCTTGGCAACCGGTACCGGTTCGCCACTGATCATCGACTCGTCGACGAAGGAATGGCCTTCTTCAACGATGCCATCCACCGGGATACGCTCGCCCGGGCGGGCCAGGATGCGATCGCCGGGCACGACGGCCTCGATCGGCACCTCGACCGCTTCGCCATCGCGGATGACGCGGGCGGTTTTTGCCTGCAACTGCAGGAGCTTCTTGATCGCCTCGGAGGTGCGGCCTTTGGCGATGTGCTCGAAGTAGCGTCCCAACAGGATCAGCGTCACGATCACCGCTGCCGCCTCGAAGTAGCTCACGGCGGTACCAGCCGGGAAAAAGCCGGGCACCAGCAGGGCGGCGACCGAATAGAAGTAGGCGGCGCTCGAGCCGATCATGACCAGACTGTTCATGCCCGGGTTGAGATGGCGGAGTTCGGCATAGCCACCGCGATAGAAGCGTGCCCCAGCATAGAACTGCACGGGCGTGGTCAGCAGCCACTCGACGCCCATCCAGCCGCGATGCGGCATCATGCTCGCCAAGAGCGCATCAAAGGCGGGAATCACTTTTCCCATGGCGATGATGACCACCGGGATGGTGAGCACTGCCGCGAGCATGACCCGGTGGAGAAGCTGTCGTCCCTCGCGATCCTCGTCGTCCGCCTGCTGCTGCGACTCGGTTTCCTGCGGTTCATAGCCCGCCTCGCGGATGGCATGCTGAATGCGTGCCAGCGATACGGTCCCCGGCAGGAAACGGACGAAGGCCTTCTGGGTGGCGAGATTGACACTCACCTCCACCATGCCGGGCAGCTTGCCGAGCGCTCGTTCTATCCGCGAGACGCAGGATCCGCAGCTCATGCCGGTGACGGGAATCTCGAGGCTCTCCACCACCGGCTGATAGCCCGCCGTTTCGATAGCGTCGAGCAGGCTGGCCGTCGTGGAGCCTCCCTCCATCTGGATCGTCGCCTTCTGGGTGGCCAGGTTCACCTGAGCGTTAATCACGCCCGGCTGCTGGCCGAGGGCCCGCTCCACCCGTCCGACGCAGGACGCACAGGACATACCCCGAATCTCGATATCGACGTTTTCCGTCATTACTGTGGTCTCCTGGCTTAGTTACCTGCCGGCCCGGCGTGCGCGCTTCGGGACTCCGGCGTTACACTGCCGGAGGCGACGATGTCGCTCATTCGGCCTTCTCGGCGATGGCCTCGACGATCGGGCAGCCTTCCTGCATCGGCCCTTCGCCCGCACATTCGTCGAGTGTTTTCGACAACACGGCCTCGATCCGCGAGAGATGTCGAATTTGCTCGCGGATCTTGTGCAGTTTCTCTCCGGCGATGCGCTTGGCCTGCGCCCGGTCGCCGTTGGCATCCTGGAGGATCAACAGCTCACGGATTTCCTCGAGCGTGAAGCCCCACTGCTTGCCCGGATGTTGCATCGGGTT
>NZ_AXCA01000122.1:0-928 GCF_000475415.1 Halomonas sp. PBN3
AAGCGCACCTCGCCGGGCGATAGCCGCTCGCTGGTCACCGGCAGCATATCCGCCTCGCTGAACGGCACCGGCGCACGCGGGTCCGGGGTATAGCCCTCCTCCTCCGGCACGTCGGCCATGCCGATGGCGACGAAGTAGGGGCGTGCCGGCTCGCCGCCATGGTCTGCAAGCACCTCCAGGGCAGGCCGCTCGGCTAGGGACATTTCGGGCATCGTCTCCGCCTGGGCAATGGCGGCAAGCAGCCCAAGGAGCCCACCCACCAGAGCGGGTAACATCCAGCGGCAGCGATCACGTTTCACCATCGGTCGCATCTCCCTCAGTTGGCTGCCAGCTGCCGCTGGCGAGATGTGTTCAGCCGCTCGAGCTCGGCGGCGACGATGCGGCGGTAGCGGGCCGCCGGCTCTCCGCCAGCGGGACGGTGGTAGCGCCCGGCCGCCTGCACCCAGTCGCCGGTGACCTCGAAGTGGCCGCGCAGCAGGCGGGCCGCCTCCTCCAGGTTGGCGTAGGGGTCCAGGGCATCGCAGGGGTGGGGAAAGCGTTTGCCAGCGCCGAACAGCTGCGGCTGCCAGCGCACGTTGAGCTGGGCGATGCCCACGTCCACGACGCGGGTTTCCTGAAGGGCCAGCACCAGGGCATCGCAGGCCGCCTGGCGAGTCGCAAAGTGGAAGCCCTCCCCCGCCACGTTCAGGGTCCAGGGCCAGGGCCGGCGCCCCACCTTCAAGCTGACTACCGATTCCGCCGTGGCCACTGCATAGAGCACTTCTGGCGGGACCTGGTGCAGGCTTGCGGCGTCGAAGTACGCAGGCGGTACTACGGTGGCATTCGCCAGCGATGACACCACCGCCAGACCACAGCCAAGCGCGCAGCCCATCACCAGGCGTCGGCATGCTGTCAGCCTCATGCCCCCTCCTCACCTCGGGTAGACCTG
>NZ_AXCA01000123.1:0-1656 GCF_000475415.1 Halomonas sp. PBN3
GCGCCCGCAGATGCGGGGATGATTGAACTAGCGCTATATGCTTAGCGTAGTTGGTTGATCAAATTGCAGTGTATCCCGCAGTAGTGGGAAAAGAAGCCGAACCCTTTTGGTGTTGCCAATTGGGTTCGGCTTTTTCATGGTTCAACGCAAACTTTGCCTCTAAATTCCACATAATGTTGGTTATGATGAATTTAGCTGGAGCTCGGCTCGGGGTCTGGCCTACTGCTCAAGATTCTACTTTACGACCTCCCATCTACCAGATGGCGAGCGATTCAGTGCCACCTGCTCTTGAATACTGTCTTCCGTGACACTTTGCCGTCATTGTAATTACGGTTCCATGACCCTCCTTCTCTAACTCATTGATTCTTCCAAGCTGCTCTTCTTTTCTTAGTGAGTCTCCCCCCCGTCGACGGTGACGCACTGTCACGAGATCATCATTGTCTAGACAACTGCCGTTAACCTGACACCGCGACACTGATGCCATTCCCAAGAGGAGAGGCGTCATGTCGATTCACAGCATCCTGGTCGATCGGGTCAGCAAGACCTTCGGCCAGCACCCGGTTCTTCGCGAGGTCGGCTTTTCCGTATCTCCCGGCGAAATGGTTGCCCTGGTGGGCCCGTCGGGCTCCGGCAAGTCCACCTTGATGCGCCACATGGCCGGGCTCACCCGCGCCAACCGTGATAGCCACAGCCGCATCGAGGTACTCGGTCGCGACATCCAGAGCGCTGGCCGCCTCACTCGCCGCACCCGCGCCGAGCGCTGCCGTACCGGTTACATCTTCCAGCAGTTCAACCTCGTCGGCCGCCTGAGCGTGCTTACCAATGTGCTGATCGGCCGTCTGGGCAGCATGCCGCGTGGCCGCTCCTTGCTGGGTCGCTTCACCGCCGAGGAAACCGATCAGGCTCTGCGGGCACTGGCCCGTGTCGGCATCGATTCCCTGGCCCATCAGCGCGCCAACACCCTTTCCGGCGGCCAGATGCAGCGTGTGGCCATCGCCCGCGTCCTCATGCAGGACGCCGACATCATCCTCGCCGATGAGCCCATTGCCTCACTGGACCCGCGTAGCTCCCGCGAAGTGATGGAGATCCTGGCCCGTATCAACGCCGAGGACGGTCGCACTGTGCTGGTCACCCTGCATCAGGTGGAGGTGGCTCGCCGCTTCTGCCCGCGCACCATCGCGCTGAAGGAGGGCCGCCTCTACTTCGATGGTCCCACCAGCGACCTTACAGACGCTCGCCTCGAGGCGCTGTACGCCAACGCCGGCCTGGATGAGCTGCATGCCAAGCCGGCTCCCCAAGACATCGGCAATGCCATCGGGGCTTTGGGGTAACACCCAGCCCAACCACTTGACGCTTACTCGACATCCCAAGGAGACCTGTCCATGTCCCGCTTCCCGTTTCGTCGTTTCGCACTGCCGCTGGTCGCCGGCGCCAGTCTGTTCGCCAGTCAGCTGACCCTGGCCGCCGAGACTCTCAACTTCGGCATCATCTCCACCGAGTCCAGCCAGAACCAGGCTGATCAGTGGCAGCCCTTCCTGGATGACATGTCCCGCGAACTTGGCCGTGAGATTAAGCCCTTCTTCGCCACCGACTACGCCGCCGTTATCCAGGCCATGCGCTTCGACAAGGTCGACCTGGCCTGGTACGGCAATAAGT
>NZ_AXCA01000124.1:0-32802 GCF_000475415.1 Halomonas sp. PBN3
AGGAGCAAGGAGCAAGGAGCAAGGAGCAAGGAGCAAGGACAGCTTGCCGACCCGCAGAGATGAAGAAGCCCCGCAGGCATTCGCCTGCGGGGCTTTCTTGTCGCTTGATCCTTGCAGCTTGTCGCTGCCCGAAGGGCTACAGGTGCTCCACGCTCGAGATCTCGTACTCGACATCGCCGCCGGGGGTCTTGACCACCACCACGTCGCCCTCCTCCTTGCCGATCAGGGCGCGGGCGATAGGAGAGGTGACCGAGATCAGCCGCTGCTTGATGTCGGCCTCGTCCTCGCCGACGATGCGGTAGGTGACCTCCTCGTCGGTGTCGAGGTTGAGGAGCTCGACGGTGACGCCGAAGATCACCTTGCCGGTCTTGGGCAGCTTGGTGACGTCGATCACCTGGGCGCTGGAAAGCTTGCCCTCGATCTCCTGGATGCGACCCTCGATGAAGCCCTGCTGCTCACGGGCGGCATGGTACTCGGCGTTCTCCTTGAGATCGCCGTGCTCGCGGGCCTCGGCGATGGCGGCGATCACCTTGGGACGCGCCTCGCTCTTGAGGTGGTCGAGCTCCTCGCGCAGGCGCGCCTCTCCGGCGACGGTCATCGGGACCTTGTTCATTATGCGGCTCCTGCATGCAGTTCCTGAAGCCGCCGCACCGTGATCGCGTTGCCGTACTCGAGCGCCAGACAAACGGCATTCGCCCCCGCCAGCGTGGTGGCGTAGGGAACCTTGCGGGCTAGCGCGGTGCGACGGATCACCGAGGAGTCATTGATCGCCTGGCGACCCTCGGTGGTATTGACGATGTAGGCGATCTCGTCGTTCTTGAGCAGATCGACGATATGCGGGCGGCCTTCGTAGACCTTGTTCACGACCTCGACAGCGATACCGGCGGCCTCGAGGGCGGCGGCGGTACCGCGGGTCGCGCACAGCGTAAATCCCAATGTTACCAGAGAACGCGCCACCTCGATAACACCCGCCTTGTCCGGCTCGCGCACCGAGAGGAACGCCTTGCGCTCCCCCGAGAGTGCAGGGATCGCCTCGCCGGCGCCCAGCTGCGCCTTGTAGAAGGCCTCGGCGAAGGTGTCGCCCGAGCCCATCACCTCTCCGGTGGACTTCATCTCCGGCGACAGGATCGGGTCGACGCCCGGGAACTTGTTGAACGGGAAGACCGCCTCCTTGACGCTGAAGAAGGGCGGCACGATCTCGCGGGTGAAGCCCTGATCGACCAGGCTGGTGCCGGCCATGCAACGCGCGGCGACCTGGGCCAGGGAGGTGCCGATGCACTTGGAGACGAAGGGCACGGTGCGCGAGGCGCGCGGGTTGACCTCGATGACGTAGATCTCGCCGTCCTGCCAGGCGAGCTGCACGTTCATCAGCCCCTTGACGCCGAGCTCCACCGCCATCTTGCGCACCTGCTCGCGCATCTCGTCCTGCACCTCGGCGGGCAGCGAGTAGGGCGGCAACGAGCAGGCGGAGTCGCCGGAGTGCACCCCGGCCTGCTCGATGTGCTGCATGATGCCGCCGATCACCACCTGCTCGCCGTCGGAGACCGCATCGATGTCGATCTCGATGGCGGCATTCAGGAAGTGGTCGAGCAGCACCGGGGAGTCGTTGGAGACCTTGACCGCGTGGGTCATGTAGTTCTCCAGCTCCGAGGCGTCGTAGACGATCTCCATGGCGCGACCGCCCAGCACGTAGCTGGGGCGCACCACCAGCGGGTAGCCGATCGCCTCGGCCTTGGCGAAGGCCTCCTCGAAGCTGCGCGCGGTGGCGTTGGGCGGCTGCTTGAGGCCCAGCTTGTCGATCATCTGCTGGAAGCGCTCGCGGTCCTCGGCGCGGTCGATGGCGTCCGGGGTGGTGCCGATGATCGGCACGCCGGCGGCCTCCAGCTCGCGGGCCAGCTTGAGAGGGGTCTGGCCGCCGAACTGCACGATCACGCCGACCGGCTGCTCCTTGTCGGCGATCTCCAGCACGTCCTCCAGGGTCACCGGCTCGAAGTAGAGGCGGTCGCTGGTGTCGTAGTCGGTGGAGACGGTCTCCGGGTTGCAGTTGACCATGATGGTCTCGTAGCCGTCGTCGCGCATGGCGAAGGCGGCATGGACGCAGCAGTAGTCGAACTCGATGCCTTGGCCGATGCGGTTGGGGCCACCGCCCAGCACCATGATCTTCTGGCGGTCGGAAACCTCCGCCTCGCACTCCTCCTCGTAGGTGGAGTACATGTAGGCGGTATCCGAGGCGAACTCCGCGGCGCAGGTGTCGACCCGCTTGTAGACCGGGCGGATGCCCTTCGCCTGGCGGGCCTTGCGGAACTCCTTCTCGGAGACCCCCAGCAGGCGGGCCAGGCGGGCGTCGGAAAAGCCCTTGCGCTTGAGGCGGAACAGCTCGCGGGCGTCGAGCTCGGAGAGCGAGCGGCGAGCCACCTCGGCCTCGGTGGCCACCAGGTCCTCAAGCTGGATCAGGAACCAGGGGTCGATGTTGGTCAGCGCGAAGAGCTCGTCGCGGCTCATGCCGGCGCGGATGGCATCGGCCACATAGAAGATGCGCTCGGCGCCGGCGGCCTGCAGCTCGCCCTTGATGTGCGCCATGGCCTCGTCGGTGAACTCGCTCACCTTGGGGTCGAGGCCGTCGTTACCGGTCTCCAGGCCACGCAGGGCCTTCTGCAGCGACTCCTGGAAGGTGCGCCCGATGGCCATCACCTCGCCCACCGACTTCATCTGGGTGGTGAGGCGGTCGTTGGCCGCCGGGAACTTCTCGAAGGTGAAGCGCGGGATCTTGGTGACCACGTAGTCGATGGCCGGCTCGAAGGAGGCCGGGGTGCGCCCGCCGGTGATGTCGTTGGACAGTTCGTCCAGGGTGTAGCCAACGGCCAGCTTGGCGGCGATCTTGGCGATGGGGAAGCCGGTCGCCTTGGAGGCCAGCGCCGAGGAGCGCGACACCCGCGGGTTCATCTCGATCACCACCATGCGCCCGGTCTTCGGGTCCACGCCGAACTGGACGTTGGAGCCGCCGGTCTCGACGCCGATCTCGCGCAGCACCGCCAGCGAGGCGTCGCGCATGATCTGGTACTCCTTGTCGGTCAGCGTCTGGGCCGGGGCCACGGTGATGGAATCGCCGGTGTGCACGCCCATGGGGTCGAAGTTCTCGATGGCGCAGACGATGATGCAGTTGTCGTTCCGGTCACGGACGACCTCCATCTCGTACTCCTTCCACCCCAGCAGCGACTCGTCGATCAGCAGCTCATGGTTGTTGGAGAGCTCGAAGCCGCGCTGGCAGATCTCCTCGAACTCCTCCTTGTTGTAGGCCACCCCGCCGCCGGAGCCGCCCATGGTGTAGGAGGGGCGGATGATCACCGGGAAGCCGAGCTCGCCCTGGATCTCCCAGGCCTCCTCCATGGTGTGGGCCACCTTGGCCTTGGGGCACTCCAGGCCGATGCGCTTCATGGCCTGGTCGAAGAGGTCGCGGTCCTCGGCCTTGTTGATGGCGTCGGCGTTGGCACCGATCATCTCCACGCCGTGCTTCTCGAGCACGCCGTGCTTGTCCAGGTCCAGGGCGCAGTTGAGCGCGGTCTGGCCGCCCATGGTGGGCAGGATGGCGTCGGGCTTCTCGGCCTCGATGATCTTCTCCACCGCCTGCCAGGTGATCGGCTCGATGTAGGTGGCATCGGCCATGGCCGGGTCGGTCATGATGGTGGCCGGGTTGGAGTTGACCAGGATGACCCGGTAGCCCTCCTCGCGCAGCGCCTTGCAGGCCTGGGCGCCGGAGTAGTCGAATTCGCACGCCTGGCCGATGACGATGGGGCCGGCGCCAATGATCAGGATGCTCTGGATGTCGGTACGCTTGGGCATGGTGCTTCCCGCTGAAAAAGGGTGACGAGGGGCGACGTGACTCGAGACGGGGCCGCGCGGCGGATCAGCCGCGGCGGTCCTGCATCATCGCGACGAAGCGGTCGAACAGCGGCGCGACGTCCTTGGGGCCGGGGCTCGCCTCCGGGTGTCCCTGGAAGCTGAAGGCCGGGCAGTCGGTGCGCTCGATCCCCTGCAGGGTGCCGTCGAACAGCGAGCGATGGGTGGCACGCAGGTTGGCCGGCAGGCTCGCTTCGTCGGCGGCGAAGCCGTGGTTCTGGCTGGTGATCATCACGTGGCCGGTGTCGAGGTCCTGCACCGGGTGGTTAGCGCCGTGGTGGCCGTGGCCCATCTTCACCGTCTTCGCCCCACTGGCCAGCGCCAGCAGCTGGTGGCCCAGGCAGATGCCGAACAGCGGGATCCCGCTCTCGAGCAGCGCCTGGATCGCCGTGATGGCGTAGTCGCAGGGCTCGGGGTCGCCGGGGCCATTGGCCAGGAAGATGCCGTCCGGGGCCATGGCCAGCACCTCGGCGGCCGGGGTCTGGGCCGGCACCACGGTGAGGCGGCAGCCGCGGGAGGCGAGCATGCGCAGGATGTTGCGCTTGACGCCGAAGTCGTAGGCGACCACGTGGAAGGGGCGCTCGCCGGCGGCGGCATCGGCATAGCCCTGGCCCAGGGCCCACTCGCCCTCGCTCCACTCGTAGGGGCTCTGGCAGGAGACCACCTTGGCCAGGTCCATGCCCTTGAGGCCGGGGAAGGCGCGGGCGGCGGCCAGAGCGCGCGCCTCGGCGTCCTCGCCCTCGGCCTCACTGCCGGCCAGGATGGCGCCGTTCTGGGCGCCCTTGTCGCGCAGGATGCGGGTCAGCCGGCGGGTATCGATCTCGGCGATGCCCAGCACGTTCTGGCCCTTGAGGTAGTCGGAGAGGGTCTGCTCGCAGCGGAAGCTGCTGGCCAGCAGCGGCAGGTCGCGGATCACCAGGCCGGCGGCGGCGATGGCGCCGGACTCGACGTCCTCGGCGTTGACGCCGGTGTTGCCGATATGCGGATAGGTGAGGGTGACGATCTGCCGGGTGTAGGAGGGGTCGGTGAGGATTTCCTGGTAGCCGGTCATGGCCGTATTGAACACCACCTCACCGCTGGTCTGTCCATCGGCGCCGATGGCCGTGCCGTGAAACACGCTGCCATCTTCCAGGGCCAGTATCGCGGGTCTGTTCAATGCTAGGTCCTCCCAAGTGTAAAGAGACAGCTCGTCAATGCCGTTCGCCGGGCCGCAAAAAAGCGGGACGAACCCGATGGCTAGACCGGTTTCATCCCGCTTGTTGTCATTCGCTCGGAATGCCTGGGCCGAAGCAACAAGCGCTGTTGAAGGGGGCTTTCGCCCGTGCGCCCGGCCAAAATTTTGGGGATATTACAGGAAACGGCGCCCTTCGACTACCCCTTTAGTCGAGACCAAGCACATCCTGCATGGCATAGCGGCCGTTGCCTTGGCCGGCCACCCAGCGCGCCGCGCGCACCGCACCCTTGGCGAAGGTCATGCGGCTCGAGGCCTTGTGGGTGATCTCGATGCGCTCACCCTCGGTGGCGAACATCACCGTGTGCTCGCCGACGATATCGCCGGCGCGCACCGTGGCGAAGCCGATCTCCTTGTCGCTGCGCGGCCCACACTGCCCCACCCGCTCGAAGACGCCATGCTCCTTGAGGGTGCGGCCCAGACTCTCGGCCACCACCTCGCCCATCTTCAGCGCGGTGCCGGAGGGGGCATCCACCTTGTGGCGGTGGTGGGACTCGACCACCTCGATGTCATAGCCCTCGTCGCCCAGCGCCCGGGCCGCCGTCTCCAGCAGCTTGAGGGTCAGGTTGACCCCCACGCTCATGTTGGGCGCGAAGACGAAGGGCAGCTTGTCGCGGAAGGCGTCGAGCTCGGCCAACTCCTTGTCGGAGAGGCCGGTGGTACCGATCACCATGCGCTTGCCGTGCTCGGCGCATACCGCCAGGTTGGCCAGGGTCACCCGCGGCGCGGTGAAGTCGATCAGCACGTCGAAGTCGTCGACGATGGCCGCCAGGTCATCCACCGCGCTCACCCCTAGCCGGCCGACGCCCGCCAGCTCGCCGATGTCGGCGCCGACCAGCGAACTGCCGGGCTCGACGACGCCGCCGGCCAGGGTGGCGCCCTCATCCTGCTGCACGGCGTTGACCAGGGTACGGCCCATGCGGCCGGCGACACCGACGATGGCGATACGCGTCATGTGGACTCCTGTGATAGATGGCGGCTCGATAAAGGCTGCAGTATACCAGAGCGGGCGCTAGCCGGTCGGCGTCGCCGCCGCGTCGCGGCGCATCAGCAGCGCCATGGCGGCCAGCACCGTAAGGCTGCCGGGCAGCCACTCCCAGCCGATCCGCTCGGGGGCGCGGGCGAAGAGCAGCAGCATGGAGACGAAGGGCACCAGGTAGCCGTAGGCGGTCACCACCCCCGGGGTCAGCGCCGCGGTGGCGCGCTGCATCAGCCAGAAGGTCAGCGCGCTGGAGCAGAGCCCCAGGTAGACCAGCAGCGCCAGGTCGAGGGGGCGCATCGTCGCCAGCCGCGCCACCGGCTCCACGGCGAGCCCCGCCAGGCCGATCAGCACGCCGCCGAGCCCCAGGCTCCAGAAGGTGCGAACCGCCGCGGATTCCGGCAACACCCCCCTGGCCAGCCCCCAGCGGCTGAGCACCGGATAGAGCGCCGTGGCGATGCAGCCGGCGAAGAACACCGCCTCGCCGCGGCCGAAGGCCAGGCGGCCGCCCTGCTGCCACGCCTCCGCCACGGCGATGGCGAGCGCCCCGGCCGCCCCCAGGGCGAGGATGGCGGGCAGGCGCCAGCCGGGGCGTTCGACACGCAGCCCCCGCCCCAGCAGGAAGGCCAGCAGCGGCACCGTGACATGCAGGGTGGCCATGGAGAGCGCCGTGGTGTGGTGTGCCGCCCAGAACATGGCCGAGAAGAAGCCCGCCAGGCAAAGCCCCATCAGCGCGTAGAGCGGCAGGGTGCGCGGGGCGGGCAGGAAGGCGGGCGAACGCCTGGCGAGCATGAAGAGGCCGACACAGGCGATGACGAAGCGCAGGGCGGTAAGCGAGAGCGGCGGCAGCTCCCCCATCAGCCCCACGGCGGGGAAGGAGAGCCCCACCAGCGCCGCCCACAGCAGCATGCCGAGGTGGGCGCCACGCGGGGAAACTGCCCCGCTCACGCCTCCCAGACGATATCCAGCTCCACCCCCTTGAGCGCATCCAGGGCGTGGTCCACGTCGCGCTCGAGGGCGTCATGGCTCTCGTCGTCCAGCGCCTCGACCACCACCATCAGCTTGTCCGGCTTGGCCTGGAGGTAGCAGGTGCCGTTGTCGAACTCGACGCGCACCGGGTCGCCGGCACGATCCACCTCCTTGGCCTCGTCGGACCAGCGCTGGCACAGCTGGTCGATCAGGGCCGCCGCATCGTCGGCGGGAAGTTCGGCGCGTGAAATGGGCATGGCGCTACTCTCCTGCAGGAATGTCGGGCCTCCAGACTATGACGACAGCCCCGCCGCCGCCAAGCACCATCTTTCAACCGTGCACGGGCGACGTGATACCGTGACCGCCGACACCCGGGAAAGGGAGGGACCCGATGGACAAGGCGCTGGCGTGCCTGACGCGGCTCAGGGTGGGCCACAGCAAGGGGCGGCCGGCTCCCAACAAGCCCTGCCTGCTGCTGGCCATCCTCTGCGAGATCCAGGCGGGGCATATCACCTCGCCTCGCGTCGCCATCGATGATCGCCTGATCGCTCGCTATCACGACCTCTATGAGCTCGCCGCCGGCGCGCGCCGCGAGGCGCGCCCCTGGCTGCCGCTCTGGTTCCTGGCCAGCGACAGGGGCCCGGACGGCGAGGCAGGGTCACTCTGGCAACCGGCGCTCGCCCCTGCCCTGGCAGAAGTTGCCGACCAGCTGGGCGCCCCCGGATCCCTCGACCAACTGCTCAAGCGCTTCGACACGGCAAGCCTGCACCCGGCACTCTACGCACGCCTCGGCAGCGAGGAGGCCACCCGCGAGGCTGGCGCCCTCCTGATCGCCCGCTACTTCGCCTGGAGCCCGAATGCCCAGGCCAGGCTGCATGACTACCTGGAAGACGCCTTTGCCAGCGGCGCCTACGAGAAAGCGCCGGAACGGCTCAAGGGCCCGGAAGGCGATTCCCTGAGACAGGCCAGGGCCCGCTCCGCCGCCTTCCGTTCGCTGGTGCTGGAGGCCTACGACTACCGCTGTCAAGCGACATCAGAAACTGACCCCCTTGCGACAGTGAAATCTGACCCCCTTACCCTCTGACGACTTGCTCTTGATGGTGGATGGAATTGGGCTTGATCAGCCCGGCCTTGCGCTTGGCTCGCAGTCGGTAACTGTCGCCGCGGATGGTGATGACGTGGCTGTGATGCAGCAGTCGGTCAAGGATCGCCGTGGCGACCACGGCGTCACCGAACACCTCGCCCCACTCGCTGACCGCTCGGTTGCTGGTGACCAGCAGGCTGCCGCGTTCATAGCGCCGGGTGACCAACTGGAAGAACAGGTTGGCCGCACCCGGCTCCAGCGGTAGGTAGCCCAGCTCGTCGATGATCAAGAGTTTGGGCTTGGCAAAGTGCCTCAGCCGTTCCTCCAGGTCGCCATTGGCATGGGCCTGGACCAGCTGGGTGATCAGTGCCGTGGCGGTGGTGAACAGCACCGAGTAGCCGGCCTTGACCGCTTCCCGGCCCAGTGCCACGGCGAGGTGGCTCTTGCCCACGCCCGGCGGGCCGAGCAGCAGCAGGGCGTCGCCGTTGGCGATCCAGCGTCCGCAGGCCAGCTCACGGATCTGACCGGGATCGACGGCAGGCTGAGCGCTGAAATCGAACCCTTCCAGAGTGCGCAGGAACGGGAAGCGGGCGATGCTCAGCCCCATCTGGATGCGCCGCTGCTCCTTGTGGGCCACCTCCTGCTCGCATAGGTAGGCCAGCGTCTCGCGCAGGGTCAGTTCCCGGCGTGCGGCTTCGTCGAGCAGCGTGTCGAGCCGCTCGCGGATGGCGGTCAGCTTGAGACGCGTCAGCATGGCGTCCAGGCGCTCAGTCTCCGGCGTCGTCATCACCAGCCACCTCCCACCACGGCTTCGTACTCGGTCAGGTCGCGCTGCAGCGCAGCCGGCGGCAAGGTGGCCACGATCTCGCTGGGCGCCACGACCTCCTCGGTGTCCGCCTTGGGTGATCGGTAGCCGACGATGCCTTGCAGGTGCTCCGACAGGCAGCGCACCTGGCGGCGCCCGCCCAGCTCCGGGTGGCGGGCCACTTCACGGCCGGCGTGGTGCACCCGCAGTTCGCCGTCGGTCACGCTGACCTGAACGGGCTCACCGATCAGGCGCCAGGGCACGCTGTAGCGGTTGGTGTCGACCTCCACGGTGGCGTCGCGCTGTACCCGGCGGCTCAGTTCACGGGCCTGCTCGAAGGGCGCCCTGTCTTTGAGCGGCTGCAGGCTGGCCTGTTCGGCGATGAAGCGCACCGCCGGCAGCTCTCCGGTGGTGCCGTGGACCCGCTGGTCGGCGATCTCGCGCATCCACCAGCTCAGGTGGGCCTCCAGCGCCGCCCAGGCGGCGAAGGTCCGGCCGGCGATAGCATTACGCTTCACGTAGCCAACGCCTCGCTCGTCCTTGCCCTTGGTACGGGCGCGGTACGGTGCGCAGGCCACCGGTCGGAACCCCCAGTAACGCGCAAAGGCCGCCAACCGCTCGTTGAACACGACTTCGCGGGTCGCCGCGTTGTGGTGGTCGACCAGCGCCCGTGCGTTATCCAGCAGCACCTGCTCTGGAATCCCGCCAAAGTGGCGGAAGGCGCCCTCCAGCCCGGCGAACCACGCCGATTGCCGCTCGTGCCGGAAGGCGCGGACGTAGAGGCGGCGGGAGTAGCCCAGGGTGGCGACAAACAGGAAGACCTTGACCGACTCCCCCTCGATAGTGATGTGGCGGCTGCCGAAGTCGATCTGCAGCTGCTTCCCGGGCGGGGTCTCGAACCTCACCGTGGCCTTGGCTTCGGCGGCCAGGGCCTGACGGAAGGGCGCGCAGGCGCGTTCCACCGTGCGCAGGCTGACCGTGATGCCGTGTTCGAGCTGCAGGTCCTGCAGGACCACGGCGGCGTTACCGGCATGCTGCAGGAAGCGGGCCTTCAGCCATTCCTCCAGCCCTTCCAGCGACTTGCTGCGCTGGGGGCTCGCGTAGGGCGCCCAGCCGCCCTGGCGCAGGTAGCGCTTGACGGTGTTCCTGCTGACACCGAGCTCGTCGGCAATGCGCTGAGTGCCCCAGCCACAGGCCTTCAGGCGCAGCATGGCGGCGACATCCTCTGGGCTCTGCATCGGTTCCCCTCGTACCTGAGTATGGGGAACGTTATATCCGGGTTGCTGCATGAATGGACCCTCCTGGTGAGCTCACGGAGGGGTCAGTTTTCCGTGTCGCCTGGGGGTCAGTTTTACGTGTCGCCTGACACCGCTGCGCGGCGAGCCGGCTGCGCTATATCACCCCCGACTACCGCTACCTGGTGGAGGCGGCCCACCTGGTGCCCTTCGCCGAGAGCCAGGACGACCGCCCGGTGAACGGCATCGCGCTGACCCCCAACCTGCACTGGGCCATGGACAACCTGCTGATCGCCCCCGGCCCGGACCACCGCTGGCATGTCAGCCCCAGCGTGGATGCCCTGGTGCCCGACAGCCGCTGGCTGTGCGAGCTGGATCGCCAGCCGCTGGTGCTGCCCCGCGACCCGCGCTGGCAGCCGGATCGCGATGCTCTGGCCTGGCGGCTGGACCAGCTGCGGTGCTGAATGCGCCGCACCCGCCCCTGAACGCGACAGGGCCCCGGCATCTGGTTGATGCCGGGGCCCTGCCATGCGCTCCTCGAGGGGTGATGCCGCCTAGGGCTTCATGTCCTCGAAGAACTTCTTCACGCCGTCGAAGAAGCCGCTCTTCTTGGGCGAGTGGTGGGCGCTGTTGGAGCCCCCCAGGCTCTCCTGGAACTGGCGCAGCAGCTCCTTCTGCTCCTCGTTGAGCTTCACCGGGGTCTCGACCACCACCTTGCAGATCAGGTCGCCCGGGGCGCCGCCGCGCACCGGCTTGACGCCCTTGCCGCGCAGGCGGAAGAGCTTGCCGGTCTGGGTCTCGGGCGGGATCTTCAGCTTGACCCGGCCACCCAGGGTGGGCACCTCGAGCTCGCCACCCAGCGCGGCGTCGACGAAGTTGATCGGCACCTCGCACTGCAGGTTGCGGCCGTCGCGCTGGAAGATCGGGTGCGGCTTCAGGTGCACCTGCACGTAGAGATCGCCCGGCGGGCCGCCGTTGATGCCGGCCTCGCCCTCGCCAGTGAGGCGGATGCGATCGCCGGTATCCACCCCGGCGGGGATCTTCACCGACAGGGTGCGGGTCTCGCGCACCCGGCCCTCGCCGTGGCACTTGTGGCACGGCACCTTGATGTGCTGGCCGCTGCCATGGCAGGTCGGGCAGGTCTGCTGCACGGCGAAGAAGCCCTGCTGCATGCGCACCTGGCCCATGCCGTTACAGGTCGGGCAAGTCTCCTTGCTGGAGCCCGGCTCGGCGCCACCGCCGTCGCAGCGCTCGCACTCCACGTGACGCGGCACGCGGATGTCCACGTTGGTGCCGGCCACGGCGTCCTCGAGGTCAAGCTCGAGGTTGTAGCGCAGGTCGCTGCCGCGCTGCGGGGCGTTGGGGTGACGCCGGCCACCGCCGCCGCCGAAGATGTCACCGAAGACATCGCCGAAAATATCGCTGAAGCCGCCGGCCCCGGCGCCACCGAAGCCACCGCCGCCGGCCTGGCCGTCGACCCCGGCATGGCCGAACTGGTCATAGGCCGCGCGCTTCTCGCTGTCGGAGAGCACCTCGTAGGCCTCGGAGACCTCGCGGAACTTCTCCGCCGCGCTGTCATCGTCCGGGTTGCGGTCGGGGTGGTACTTCTGGGCCAGGCGTCGGTAGGCCTTCTTGATTTCCTTGGTGTCGGCACCGCGCTCTACGCCCAGTACCTCGTAATAGTCGCGCTTGGACATGGGTCTGTCCGCCTCCGTCGCGGTCCCTCGGAAACACCAACGCGGGAGTCTGGCCCCCGCGCTGGCGTCATCCGTGGTTCAGATGCGTGGTTACTGCTTCTTCTGGTCGTCGTTGACTTCTTCGTACTCGGCGTCGACCACGTCATCTTCCGGCTTGGCACCGGCGTCGCCGGCCTCGCCGCCTGCCTGCTGGCCGGCCTCGGCCTGGGCGGCGTACATCTTCTGCGCCAGGTTGCCGGAGGCCTCGGTCAGCTTGTCGAGCTTGGCCTGGATGTCGTCCTTGTCGTCACCCTTGATGGCCTCCTCGAGCTCCTTGGCGGCGCTCTCGATGGCCTCCTTCTCCTCGTCGCTGGCATGCTCGCCGGCCTCTTCCACGGTCTTGCGCGCGGCGTGGACCATGCCGTCGGCCTGGTTGCGCAGCTGGACGAGCTCCTCGAACTTCTTGTCCTCGTCGGCGTGGGCCTCGGCGTCGCGGACCATCTGCTCGATCTCCTCGTCGGAGAGACCGCTGGAGGCCTTGATGACGATGGACTGCTCCTTGCCGGTGGCCTTGTCCTTGGCGGACACGTTCAGGATGCCGTTGGCGTCCAGGTCGAAGGCGACCTCGATCTGCGGCACGCCGCGGGGCGCCGGCGGGATGTCGGCCAGGTCGAAGCGGCCCAGCGACTTGTTGCCGCTCGCCTGCTTGCGCTCGCCCTGCAGCACGTGGATGGTCACGGCGGTCTGGTTGTCATCCGCGGTCGAGAAGGTCTGGGTCTTCTTGGTCGGGATGGTGGTGTTCTTCTCGATCAGCGGGGTCATCACGCCGCCCAGGGTCTCGATGCCGAGCGTCAGCGGGGTGACGTCGAGCAGCAGCACGTCCTTGACGTCACCGCCCAGCACGCCGCCCTGGATCGCCGCACCCACGGCCACCGCCTCGTCTGGGTTGACGTCCTTGCGCGCTTCCTTGCCGAAGAAGTCGGCCACGGACTTCTGCACCATGGGCATGCGGGTCTGGCCGCCGACCAGGATGACGTCATCGATCTCGGAGGCGGAGAGACCGGCGTCCTCGAGCGCGGTCTTGCACGGCTCGAGGGAGCGCTTGACCAGCTCCTCGACCAGCGACTCCAGCTTGGCCCGGGTCACCTTGACGTTGAGGTGCTTGGGACCGGTGTTGTCTGCCGTGATGTAGGGCAGGTTGACGTCGGTCTGCTGGGCGCTGGAGAGCTCGATCTTGGCCTTCTCGGCGGCTTCCTTGAGGCGCTGCATGGCCAGGTTGTCGCCGGAGAGGTCGATGCCGCTGTCGCTCTTGAACTGGTCGACCAGGTAGTTGATCAGCGCCAGGTCGAAGTCCTCGCCGCCCAGGAAGGTGTCACCGTTGGTGGCCAGCACCTCGAACTGGGTCTCGCCGTCGACGTCGGCCACCTCGATAATGGAGATGTCAAAGGTGCCGCCGCCCAGGTCGTAGACCGCGATGGTCTTGTCACCGCGGGACTTGTCCATGCCGTAGGCCAGCGCCGCCGCGGTGGGCTCGTTGATGATGCGCTTGACCTCGAGGCCGGCGATGCGGCCGGCGTCCTTGGTGGCCTGGCGCTGGCTGTCGTTGAAGTAGGCCGGCACGGTGATGACCGCCTCGGTGACTTCCTCACCCAGGTAGTCTTCCGCGGTCTTCTTCATCTTCTTCAGCACTTCGGCGCTGACCTGCGGCGGAGCCAGCTTCTTGCCCTTCACCTCGACCCAGGCGTCGCCGTTGTCGGCCTCGACGATCTTGTAGGGCACCATCTTGATGTCCTTCTGAACGACGTCGTCCTTGAAGCGACGACCGATCAGGCGCTTGATGGCGTAGAGGGTGTTCTGCGGGTTGGTGACCGCCTGGCGCTTGGCCGCCTGGCCAACCAGAGTCTCACCGTCCTCAGTGTAGGCGATGATGGAGGGCGTGGTGCGCGCGCCCTCGGCGTTCTCGATGACCTTGGCGCTGTCGCCGTCGAGCACGGCGACACAGGAGTTGGTGGTACCCAGGTCAATTCCAATGATGCGTCCCATAGGAAATCCTCGAAAGTCGTGTGGTGTATTCGGAGTCGTTGCGGCCTGCGCCGCGGGGTTGCCGTCTATCTGGGGGCCGCGTGGCGCATTTCAAGCCCCGCGGCCGGGATTTGTTGGTACGTCAGCCGGCGGCCTGGCTAACCACCACCATGGCCGGGCGCACCAGGCGGCCGTTGAGCAGGTAGCCCTTCTGGACCACCTCCATCACGCGGTTGGGCTCGAGATCCGGGTTGGGCACCATGGCCATGGCCTCGTGGTACTGCGGGTCGAAGGGCTCGCCGGCGGGCTCCACCACCTCGACCCCGAACTTGCCGAGCACGTCGAGCTGCATCTTCAGCGTCATGGAGACACCCTCGCGGTGCGCCTCGCTGGCCTCCTCGCCCATGGCCTCCAGCGCCTTCTCCAGGCTGTCGACCACCGGCAGCAGCTCCTTGACGAACTTCTCCAGGGCGAACTTGCGCGCCTTCTCCGCCTCCTGCTCGGCGCGGCGGCGCACGTTCTGCGCCTCGGCGGCGGTGCGCAGCGCCTGGTCCTTGGCCTCGGCGAGGCTCTGCTCGAGCTCCTCGACCTTGGCCGCCAGCACCTCGGCCTCGGGGTTGTCGCCGCCCTCCACGGCGGCCTCTTCCGCCTGGTCGGCCGCCTCGGCGGCGTCCGCCAGCTCGCCCTCCACGGGCTCGACCTGGGGCTCCGCCTCTTCCTCCTGGCGCTTGAGCTCGTCGTCCAGCGGGGTCTGCGGATCTTTAGCCATGGGTCTCTCCTGACAGGGATGCGGCGGCCCCTGGCCGCCGATGCAACATGAATGGGGGTCGATAAGACGGTTCTGTCCGCTATATGGGGACGCCGTCGCGGAACTCAAGGCGTGACGGCGGGTGGCCGATCGTTCGTGCATTGAGAGGGGGCATCGACTACTGTATAAACACACACATCATGTATGAATGACCAGGTAGTCCAGGCGGACGAACCCGGGGAGGCAGCATGCTGACGGAACTTGCCATACGCGACTTCGCCATCGTCGATCACCTCGAGCTGGAGCTGGCCGGCGGCATGACCGCCATCACCGGCGAGACCGGTGCCGGCAAGTCGATCCTGCTCGGCGCCCTGGGCCTCTGCCTGGGCGAGCGCGCCGATGCCGCCAGCGTGCGCCACGGGCGCGAGCGCGCCGACCTCACCGCACGCTTCGACATCGCCGCCCTGCCCCGGGCCCGCGAATGGCTGGCCGAGCGTGAGCTGCCCGACGACGACTGCCTGCTGCGCCGGGTGGTGGGCGCCAACGGCCGCTCCAAGGCGTGGATCAACGGCCAGCCCGCCACCGTCGCCGATCTCAAGGCGCTGGGCGAGCACCTGATCGAGGTGCACGGCCAGCACGCCCACCAGCAGCTGCTGCGCGAGGAGACCCACCTGCGCCTGCTCGACGACTTCGCCGGCCAGCGCGAGGCGTTGGCCGAGATGGCCGAGACCTTCCGCGCCTGGCAGGCCACCCGTCGCCGGCTCAAGCGCCTGGCCGAGGATGGCGACGAACAGGCCGCCCGCCGCCAGCTGGTACGCTACCAGGTCGAGGAGCTCGACCAGCTGGCGCTGGCCGAGGGCGAGCTCAAGGCCCTGGAGGAGGAGCAGGAGGAGCTGGCCCACGCCGAGGAGCGCCTGCGCGAGACCCAGGCCGCCGCCGAGTGCTGCGACCACGACGAGGGCGGCGCGGTCAGCCTGCTCACCCGAGCGATCGGCCGGCTCGAGGCGCTGCCGGGCTGCGAGCGCGGGCGCCTGGGCGAGGCACTGGCCATGCTGGGCGAGGCACGCATCCAGGTCGAGGAGGCGGCCAGGGAGCTCACCCACCTGGCCGCCGACACCGAGCTCGACCCCGAGCGCCTGGCCTGGGTGGAGGCGCGCCTGGGCGAGGTGCATCGCCTGGCGCGCAAGCACCACGTGATGCCCGAGGAGCTCACCGCGCGCCACCAGGCGCTGCACGCCGAGCTGGAACACCTGAAGGAGGGCGACCAGGACCTCGACGCCCTCTCCGCCGAGGTGGAGGCGCTGCGCGAGCGCTGGAAGCGCCTGGCCCGCGAGGTGAGCGAGGCGCGGCGCCGGGCCGCCGGTCGCTTCAGCGAGGCGGTGCAGGAGCAGCTCGCCTTCCTGGCCATGGGCAAGGCGCGCTTCGAGGTGGCGGTGAGCGAACGCGAGGCGCCCGCCGCCGAGGGGCTCGACGCCGTGCGCTTCCTGATCAGCGCCAACCCGGGGCAGCCGGCACGGCCGCTGGCGCGGGTCGCCTCCGGCGGCGAGCTGTCGCGGATCAGCCTGGCGATCCAGGTGGTGGCGGCACGCCACTCCACCATCCCCAGCCTGGTGTTCGACGAGGTGGACGTGGGGGTCTCCGGCGCCACCGCCGAGATCGTCGGCCAGTTGCTGCGCCGCCTGGGCGAGACGGGCCAGGTAATGACGGTGACCCACCTGCCCCAGGTGGCCGCCCAGGCCCATCGCCACCTGCATATCGAGAAGCAGGCCGAGGGCGATACCACCCTGACCCGCATGGCGCTCCTCGACGAGGCCGGCCGGGTCGGCGAGCTGGCGCGGATGCTGGGTGGGGTCAACCTCTCCGACCGCACCCTGGCCCACGCCCGGGAGATGCTCGACGCCAGCCAGCGCCCCCACCACTAGGCACCAGCCCCCCCTCCCCCTCCTGGCGATGCCGACAGACGACGACGGCCCCGATCGATGATCGGGGCCGTCGTGCAGGCCAGTCAGGGCGGTGACCGCTACTTGCGGGGCGGGCCGTCCTGGCGGGTGACGCTGGAGCCGCGCGGGCGCACATAGAGCACCAGGGCGTGGTCGACGAGCTCGTAGCCGTGCTCCTCGGCGATCTCCTGCTGGCGGCGCTCGATCAGCTCGTCGAAGAACTCGACGATCTCGCCGCTCTCCAGGCACACCATATGGTCATGGTGCTCCTCCTGAGAGATCTCGAACACGGCATGGCCGCCGTCGAAATTGTGGCGCACCACCAGGCCCGCGGTCTCGAACTGGGTCAGGACCCGGTAGACGGTGGCCAGGCCCACATCCTCGCCGGCATCGAGGAGTGTCTTGTAGACGTCCTCGGCGCTCATGTGATGCTCGCCCTGTGCGTTCTCCAGGATCTGCAGGATCTTCACGCGGGGCAGGGTCACCTTCAGACCGGCCTTGCGTAATTCATGGTTCTGGTCGGCCATGGTCGCTCTTCGCAGTATCGGGTAGGGTCGGGTATGATCGACCGAAACCACGATAGTGAAGAACAGGCGCAAATGCAAAAGTTGACCAGAATCGTCACCCTTACCGCCGCCCTGGTGCTGGCCAGCGGCTGCAGCTACTTCGGCGTCTACAAGCGCGACATTCCCCAGGGCAACCTGGTGACCGCCGAGATGGTCGAGCAGCTGCGCCCGGGCATGACCCGCGACGACGTCATCTATGTGATGGGTCGCCCGCTGCTGGAGGCCCCCTTCGACGCCAACCAGTGGGACTACCTCTTCTATCTGGACAAGGCCTACGCGGGCGTCGAGCGGCGCCGGGTCACGCTGACCTTCGACGGCAATCGCCTGGTCGACATCCAGCGCGAGGGGGAGCTCGAGGGCGAGATCGAGATGACGCCGAGCGAAGGCGCCCCGCTGCCCGACGGGGCCACCACCACCCCGCTGGTCACCCCCAACGCGGCCCCCGCCGACCAGCGCTGATCCCGGCGCCCCAGCCTGAACCCACGCTGACGCCCCGCCGCGGCCACGCCCGGCGGGGCGTCAGCGTCTGGCGGCGGCGCGCGCCTGGCGGGCGGCCTTGGGATCGATGATCAACGGCCGGTAGACCTCGACCCGGTCTCCCGCCCGCAGCCGATGGGTGCCGGGCTCCCGCAGCCGCCGGCCGAAGAGCCCCAGGTCGGCCTCGGCGAAGGTCGCCGGGTCCACCTCAGGGAAGTACTCCGGCAGGTCGGCCAGCGCCACGGCCTGGCGGGCGGTGGTGCCCAGCGGCACCCGCAGGGGGAGGATCCGCTGGCGCCTAGGCAGGGCGAAGGCCACCTCGATGTCGATCTCGGCCATGGCTCAGCGCCCGTAGAGCTCGTCGGCGCGGCGGGTGAAGGCGTCCACCAGCTGGCCGGCGACCTGCTGGAAGAGCTTGCCGAAGGCCATGCCGATCAGGCGGTTAGCGAACTCGAATTCCATCTCCAGGCTCACCTTGCAGGCGCTCTCGCCCATGGGCGTGAACAGCCAGCGGCCACGCAGGCGCTTGAAGGGGCCGCTGACCAGCGACATCTCGATGCGCTCCGGCTCGATCAGGTCGTTGCGGGTCATGATGCTCTGTTCGATGCCGGCGCGGCCCAGGGTCATCTCGCCCACCAGGTGCGACTCGTCGCGCTCCACCAGCCGCGCACGGCGACAGCCCGGCAGGAACTCCGGATAGCGTTCGAAGTCGTTGACCAGGTCGAACATGTCCTGGGGGGTGTGCCGCACCATGGCGGTTCGGTTGACCGTTGGCATTGCGCTCCTCGCTGACTTCACGGTGCCCAGGGCGTATCATGAGTCGTCATTTTCAGGCCTTGAATGGTACCACGCTTCCCCCCATGTGGAGGGGAGCCGCCACGGGCAAGGACACGATACGAGGTTTCATGGCCAACAAGAAAGGCAAGGGCAAGGGCCCCGGCAGCAACGTCATCGCCTTGAACAAGAAGGCGCGCTTCGAGTACCACATCGACGAGACCTTCGAGGCGGGCCTGGTGCTGGCCGGCTGGGAGGTCAAGAGCCTGCGCGCCGGCAAGGCCCAGCTGACCGATACCTATATCCTGGTCAAGAACGGCGAGGCGTGGCTGCTGGGCAGCCATATCATGCCGCTCAACACCGCCAGCACCCACGAGGTCGCCGACCCGACACGGACCCGCAAGCTGCTGCTGCATCGCAAGGAGATCGCCAAGATCTTCTCGCGCACCCAGGACAAGGGGCACACCTGCGTGCCGCTCAAGCTCTACTGGAAGGGCAACCGGGTGAAGTGCGAGCTGGCGCTGGTGACCGGCAAGAAGTTGCACGACAAGCGCGCCACCGAGAAGGACCGCGACTGGCAGCGTCAGAAGGGCCGCATCATGCGGGAACAAAACCGCGGCTGATCTGTCATAAGTTCCGAGATCCTGTTAGGATGCCTGTTGAGGGGGCGACATGGTTTCGACGCCGGTGACAACCCCTGCGGTGCATGCCGAGAGCGTGATGTATCTCGTAAATCCAACATCACGACTAAATAGTCGCAAACGACGACAACTACGCTCAGGGCGCGCTGGCAGCGTAAAAACTGCTAGCTTCTAGCCCGGCCCCGAAGTGATGTGCCCATTCATCACGGAGGGGATACGAGCCAAGACTGATGGGATCGCGATCGGTAGCGTCCTCATGCCGGTCGTTAAACCTAAGAGGAATCGCGTCGCTGGATCCTGACCGTCGGAGCCAGAGGCGTTAAAGCAAAAGACGGAATCTAAGCATGTAGAGCCAATGGGCGCGTGCTGGCGGACGCGGGTTCAATTCCCGCCGCCTCCACCAACCACAGGTTTCAGGAGTTACCAAGAAACGCCAGAAACCGCATGAACAGGGGCCTCCGGGCCCCTTTCTTGTTTCAGGAGTTCCCAGGTCATCCTTTGACATACCCCCAACGATGGGGGTACATCTGGGGGTACATCGTCGAAACCATAATCTGGTACCCCCAACTCGCCGCAGACCGCATCAGCCGGGCTTCTGAGTCGCCTCGCAGGTGCAAGGCGGACCACGATGGGGGTACCTGCCAAGCTCGCTGCGAGGTCCCCCATGAGCCGCCAGATCAACAAGCTGTCAGCCACCGCCGTGAAGACGGCGAAGCCCAAGGACAAGACCACCAGGATGGCCGATGGCGGAGGGCTCTATCTTGAGATCCGACCGACTGGCAGCAAGTACTGGCGAATGAAGTACCGCTTTGCTGGCAAGGAAAAGCTACTCGCGATCGGCACCTACCCGGATGTAACGCTGGCGGACGCGCGAAAAGCGCGCGACAAGGCCAAGGAGCAGTTAGCCGAGGAGGTGGACCCCAGCATGGCCAAGCAGCTCGAGCGCCAGCTCGGACAACAGGTAGCAGCCAACACGTTCCAGCTGGTGGCACAGGAATGGCTGGAGCGGGTCCACCAGCATGACGTCGTGCCTGATCACTACCAGCGGAACCGCCGACGACTCGAGCGCGACGCCTTTCCAGTCATCGGCAAAAGACCGCTTTCCGAGATCACCGCAGCTGAACTATTGACCTGCCTGCGCCGCATCGAGGACCGGGGCCACATAGAAACTGCCCATCGCGTGAAGGCTCTTTGCGGGCAAGTGTTTCGCTACGGCATTTCCACAGGGCGTGCCGAGCGCGACCCCACTCCGGACCTCCGCGGTGCTCTACGGCCTAACAAGACCAAACACTACGCCGCAATCACTGAGCCCGACGATGTCGCAGAGCTGCTTCGGGCCATCGATGGCTACGGAGGGCAGCCCGTCACCATTGCCGCTTTGAAACTCGCCCCGCTCGTTTTCACGCGCCCCGGCGAGCTCCGCCACGCAAAATGGGCTGACATTGACCTTGAGGATGCGACATGGTCCTTCGTAGCCAGCAAAACTGATCAGCCACTGATCGTGCCTCTACCCACGCAGGCCGTGGACATCCTGCGCGATCTTCATGGCCTTACAGGCAGGTCAGAGTTCGTCTTCCCCGGTGCACGCAGTAATAAGCGCCCCATGAGCAATGTTGCGATGAAAGCCGCGCTTGATCAAATGGGTTTCAAGAATAAAATGACAGTTCATGGGTTTCGCGCAATGGCTAGAACCATCCTTGCGGAGAGACTCGGCTACCCAGAGAATTACATTGAACAACAGCTTGCACACACAGTAAGAGACACTAATGGCCGCGCCTATAATCGGACACAGTATTTGGAACAGCGCCGCGAAATGCTTCAATCATGGGCTAATTATCTAGACGGACTACGCAGAAAAACCTGAATTTCATGTATTGAAAATGGCACACCACTTCCCAAGGTGACGTCACTTACGTTTGCGAGAAAGATGTGGCGCGACAGCCTGTAAAGCGAGACAAACTAGAAAAGCCCCTACCTGCACTCACCTACGCACATAGGGGGCTTTTCAGAAACAATCACATCACTACGCCTTGATTCCTAAAATTTCATCCATCTTCTCGAATTCAGACTCAATAGCATCAGAAAAACTCCGTGAAGAACTGAACAAGGAAATCTTCCTAGACAACTTCAAAACCTCACTTTTTACTCCCCCATCCATGCCAGACCCTTTCTCACCCCTGACCTCTTGTAATTTATCAAGTTCATCCAATAGATCTTCAATTAAATTATAATGATAATTAGAGATCTCCCAGGCGGTCATCCCAAACTCTCTGCTCTTAACAACAGCATTACTCTCCTGAAAATACAAGAACTTATTTAGCCCTTTACTTTTAGCAATCTCCGAAATTCCAGGAAAATAATATTCAACATCGCCATCATCAAAATTTTTACGAACTCGAGTCAAACAGAAACAAACCTTCGCCTTAAGTCCTTTGAACAGCTCATCAATTAACTCAAAAGTTAATTCCACAGATCTTACTTGCGGCCCCATTTCCAGTATATAGTCACCCTCCGAGGCCACAGGAATCATCACATGGTCAATATCCCGTAGAAGGTCGAGCTCATATGCATACTTCAAAAAAGTAAGAGTTGATCCATTGCCACCCACATCTAAGACACAATTGTCCACAACTTCAATATCGCGCTTCAGCTGTTCAACAGCTTCCATTGGATCAGTGGAGAGGTCTACATATTTTGAATCAATAATCGTGTTCGAATAGCCAGAGGAATCCTTGGAATCAGCATTGATATCAAAAATTTTAACTTTTTTATCTCTAGATAAAAAATAGGGCGCAACAAACTGTACTGCCGAGCATGACCTTGCCACTCCACCTTTGGGATTAATTAGCATAATATTCATTTTTCACCTTCTATATCGCTTAGCCCTAGAACACATTCAAGCTTTTCCCTCGCCTTCAGCACCTTCCTATTTTTCTCATACATTACATCGCCACCTAGATCGCCTCGATGGCCTTCACAAGGACTTGCATCTTCTTTTTTTGCATCATCCATCTCACAACCCGATGAAGAATTTTTCTCATACCGTTCTCCACCTCCATTCTCAAAAGCTTCCCCACCTCTACTCTTCCGGTTAATCCTTTTGCGACCCGGAACCTTGATATAGCCATCCTCTTTAATTTCCTTACAAACTCTTGACAATGTCGACCTAGATATCTTTATCCCTTTTTCATTCAAATCCCTCGCAACCTTGCTACATCCCGAAATCGACACAGCCTTCAACAAGTCCTCTTCGTGCCCAATTAGATGAAGGCGCGCCTCAGAGAACCTGCTCTCACTGAATGAGACCCTATTACAATCAACTTCCGCCAATGACTGCAAGGTCTCACTGATAACCTTGGGATCAACCATCATGCCTCCATTCGTCACCATGTATGTAACCACCATACCATTCCACCCAAGGGCAATAGGGATCTCCAAGGCAATTTTTTTCAAAAAATTTCAGCTCGAGTCGTGGCCAGTGTCTGAGCATATTGGTGAACACGCATGAGCAAGACGTGAGCATCTGGTGATCAGGTAACGAGCAGCCCCGTGCTCACCCACCGACCACCTAATCATCAGCAGCTTCACCAACTAATGATCAACCTCTCAGCATATAAATTAAGGCCGCCTGAAGCTGACGATACATTCCACAGGGTTAGGGGGTTAGTCCAATTCTGTAAAGAGTCTAACCCTCACACAGGACTAACCTGCAGTTCACAGGGTTAACCCAGAAACCCTATTGGGTGGGTCGTTCATGCTAGGGTGATTGGCATAGTGACAACTACCGGAGGAATCATGCCGACCTACCAGTTCATCCGCATTCAGGGATACCCCCGAGGACCGGCCAGGAAGAAGGGCACCTTGGCATCGGTCCTGGCAGAAGGGCGACGAGATCCGAGTCATTCACGCCACGTGGGCGCCCCTGAGATCGAGGTCACCCCGGTCGATGCCGAGTGGAGCTCCCTGAGGGAGTACCAGGCATGGATCGAAACCACGATGGCCCAGTCAGTGTCACCGCAAAATATCAAGGGCAAAGTGGTGGAGCGGAAAGTCAGGAAAGACGCGACGGCGATTGGTACTGTCATCGCAAGCCTCCCGACAGAAACAAAAGACACCTCTCTTGAGAAGATCAGGCAGTTCCGCAATGAGTGTATCGACTGGTTAAAAGTTTATCTTAAAAAAGCAGGCATGCGCCTGAATTACTGCGTCCTTCACTTGGACGAGAACTACCCACACCTGCATCTATGGTTCACTCCTGGTCGTGAAATGCTCGCTCGCAGGGAATGGGCCATGAGTTACGTGACCAATCCATCAGTAATAGTTAAACAGAATTTTCGCCAGAATTTCTATAGAGATGTGGGTCGACGATATGTTGACGAGCTTGAGAAGCCAAAAGAAGAGCGCCGCCGTCGCATTCCAAGTCGCGCAGTCGCCGCGGCTAATCGCTTACCTCCCGGAGAGCCAAATAGTGATGGCTCTATTATGGGGTTGCCCGTTGCCAAAGAGAGTAACTCATCAGACGCCGATCACCATTCATCGATCACCCCCGGCATGATTGAGAGGTCCCCTTTCTACATCAGGACAGTCCGCCGCATGATTGAAGCGGCACTCCAGCAGCGCCAGCGGATTGGGGATCTCACAGAAGAGCAAATCATTCGCTTATTTGCGGAGCGCTCTGGCGCATCAGAGGAGTGCTGCGGAGGTATTATCGACAACATGCTTGCCGAGCGAAGTAAAGATACCGACAACACAACTCATCGGCCGACGAGGTCTGTCTTGGAAGACCTCAGGAAGTCTCATGAAAGTTCATCAGGTAGTCCCTCCCCTGCCGCCGGCACCAGCGATACTCGCCATACCGAGACCCCCCCTGGTGACTCCGGGAACTCCCCTGATGGAGTCATGGGCACGCCGACACTCGACAGACTCAAGTCTGGCAGGCGCCTCAAGAGGAACAACCCGCCTGAGAGATAGATGCCCCATGGCCTGGGGCTGACCCTACGGCCCGCCCATCAGGCAGGCATCAAGGCGCCCACCAGAGCGCATCGCCCCACCACGCGGTGCGCGTTTTTTTGGTGCTGTCGCCGCAAATTCCCGAAATTGACCCCTGTATTAGAGGTGAGACCAAAACTCACCAAAATCAGGAGGTCCCATGACCCAGCTCATTCGTAAATCCGTCGTTCTCCAACGTTGCGGCATCAGCCAGAGCTCGCTGTACCGGCAAATCAAGGAAGGAAAATTCCCACGTCCCATCCTGATTTCAGAACGTTGTGTGGCCTGGGTAGAGCACGAGGTGGATGCGTGGATGGAGGAAAAGCGGAGAAACCGATAATCCCTGCCTCCAGCCATTCAGGATCAAAACCAACGGCAACATAGGGATACTGCCCTCGCATGGCCCGAGGGCAGCCCCCTTCTCCTTCACAAGCTGGGAGAAGGGGGCTGCCTCCCATGAGACGGAAAGGCGCAATTACAGCTTAAGCGTCGCTATATGTGCGATGAAACGCCGGGAGAAGGCCATATCCTGCTCCCAGCGCGCGGCAGTTGTCGATGCCGAGGCTGCGCTACCGAAGGCAACACCGGCAGTATCGGGTACAGAATCTCGGGCCTCCCCGGGCTCTTCTGCCGCTTCCTGCTCACCCGTCGAGCTGCTGCTACTTGATCCTCGTCCGTCCGCTTCAGTTGGGACTACCGACACCACGGCTTTTTCCTCCGGCAGGTCATCCGCGATCCGGTGTGCATAGCGCCGCAGAATTGGTTCATTGATCACCACCAGGTGGCAGTCTGGATCCTGCTCCCCCATGCGGCGGATGATGCGCCCGAGCACCTGGCGAAAGTGCTGCTCGGTACGCACATGGCTCAGGTAGCAGCACACACGCAGTCGCGGAATGTCGACACCCTCACTGATCATCCCCACCGACACGACCCAAGCCTGAGCGGACTCGCGAAATGCCTGCAGTCTGCTATGAGCATGGGGAGTCTGGCTGGTCACCAGACACGCATCCTCGCCTCGGTCGCCCAACCACTCGGCAATGTCCTCGGCATGTTCGATGTCTGACGCCACCACCAGCCCTCCCGCTGCCGGCTGTATGCGACGCAACTCCGACAGTCTGGCGATACCCCGCTCGAGCACGTACGCCATGGGAGCCTCATGGCGTAGCAAGTCCCCATAGCCTACCCGCGCGCCCCGAAGCAGACGCGGAATGCTGGTGAACTGTTTCTGCTTCTTCGGCTTCCTGCTCCGTGGATCGGTCACGGTGAGCGAGATGCGCCGATTGTCCACCAGTTGGATCAGCGGCAGGCGACACACCCCATCGCGTACTGCTTGTTGCAGGGTGTATACGAAATCCGGTACCAGACGCTGCTGTAGCGCCGCCTCACCGCTCTCACTCTCCTGGGTACCCTGCGGCAAGTCCAGGTACCGCAATAGCGGCAGGCAGCTGCCATCGGTACGCCAAGGTGTCCCCGACAGGGCCAGAGTCAGGGCCATGTTGCGCTCCAGGAGCAACAGCGCCTGGCCCCATTCATTCGCCCCCTTCTGGGTTCCGGGCAATCGCCCGGCATGATGGCTCTCATCCCAGATCAGCAGCACCCGGAACTGTCTACCCAACTGCTGCAGCGTCTGCAGGCGTGAACGCAGCGACTGATAGGTGTAGCAACCACCCCGAGCGCCCAACTGACCGTCCATGGCCAGTCCCGTCACCTCGGACAGTGTCTGCTCGGCACGGCTCACTACGTCTCGGCTCGGCCCCAGGTAGAGAACGAAGTCGACATCTCCCCGTTCCAGCAGCAGGCCGGCTAGCACCGCGGACATCAGCATCTTGCCAGCCCCTGGCGTCGCCTGGCACAGGAAATGCGGCCGCGTGGGTGACAGCTGCTGCATGGCCTTGTCCACACAGCGCTGCTGCCACTCACGCAGCGGAGGATAGTGTAGAGAGGGAGTAGATGGCGAAGTATCAGGGAGCTTCATTTATCACCTCCTGCCTGAGCCAGCCGCTGTCGCACCTCGGCATAGGCCCTTAGCTTCTCGCTAAGAGCCCTCGCCTGAGCTTTCTCCTGATCAAATAGCGGGGCGACGTCACTGCGTGCGTTTGGATATTTCGCAGCGATCTCCCGGAACGCCTGCAGGCGGTGGTCACTCGCTTCCATCTGCTCACGCAGCGCTTCACAGTCCTGCTCTAGCCTGAGATCCAACTCGCCATGGGCATGTCCATCGCCCTCTCCAGTCGTGTCAGAGTCATCCTGGTCGGAATCAGCGGGAAATGCCGGCGTCGCCTGGTACAAAACACGACGCGCACCAACCTTTCCTACTCGCTCCACCCAACCGAGCTGTTCATACCGTGCCACCTGCCCGCGCACGTAATAGCGCAGCGTTTGCAGGCCGAAGTCGGACAGCTCGGGGTGGGCACACAACTCATCGCGAAGCCCACACTGCGTGAAGGTTTCACCACCAACGGCCTTCTGCTGCAGCAAGGCACGTAGCGGCGCAGCGGCCAGGGGATGAATCGATCGACGGCTCATGACACCACCCCCTGGTCCTGCGCCGCGGACGCGACAATGGACTCAAGCTGGCGGGCCTTGTGCATGTGGTGTTCATAGCGCTGATAGCGCACACGCAGGCTGCTGTCGGAGAAGAGGGCGGCGCGCGCCATGGCGCGATGGGCCGCCGCGCGTGAGGCAGCACTAAGTGACCTCAGACGGGAAAGACGAGTTGTCATTGGCATGACTCCTTTGGTTCAGAGTCACCCCCGGTTGCGACCAAACAACGAATGGAGGCGACTGCACGCAGGTTGGCCGACCGGCACCAAAGGAAACCGGCAACCCCGAAGGGTTCCCACGCACAGCCGCCATAACTGACGAGCACAAAAAAACGCCGTCAACATGGGCGCTGGTGCGCCTTTGGTATTTCGACCGGCCAAGGTCGGCTGGGCATATGGCCCCAGCAACTTCAAAGTACCTCGCCGATGCGGTTCTGTAAACCCAGCCCAAGGCTATCGCAGTAGAGAATCACCTCCACTGGGCGCTTGACGTCACCATGCAGGAAGACCCGAGTCGCCACCGCCGAGATCATGGTCTTGAAAACCTAGCCATGCTGCGCCGACTGGCGTTCAGCGTGGCCAAGTTAGAGCCTTCCAAAGGGGCAATGAAAGGTAAGCGAAAGCAGACAGGCTGGAATGACGACTACTTGCTGAACCTCAATCGCCAGTTCGCTCAACTGCGATAGCCCTGGCAGGAATTCGGCTCAGGTCGGGGTGTCGATTGTTACCTGGGTTGCCAGAACCTTGTGCAGGAAATCTCGTGTCCGGGGATCCTGTGGTGAGCTGAAGAGCTGGTCGGGGGGCCCCTGTTCGACGATTCGCCCCCCCTCCATGAAGATTACCCGGTCCGCGACGTCCCGGGCGAAGCTCATCTCGTGAGTGACGACCAGCATGGTCTGGCGTTCGCGCGCCAGCTGCTTCATCAGGTTCAGAACCTCCTCGACCCATTCCGGATCCAGCGAGGAGGTCGGTTCGTCGAACAGGATCACCTCGGCCTGGGCCGCCATGGCACGGCCGATGCCGACTCGCTGCTGCTGTCCACCTGACAGGGAGGCGGGGTAAGCATCGGCCTTGTCGGCCAGGCCGATGCGCTCCAGGATCTCCCTGGCCCGCGCATGCGCCTTCTCCTTCGGCCAGCGATTGACCACGATCAGTCCCTCGGCGATGTTCTCCAGCGCCGTCTTGTTGGCGAACAGCGCGTAGTTCTGGAAAACGAAGGCCGTGCGCCGCCGGGCGGTCAGGATGTCAGCACGGCTGGCTCGGGTGACGTCCACGTCCAGATCGCCGATGGTCAGCCGTCCGGCATCCGGGCGCTCGAGGAAGTTCAAGCAGCGCAGCAGTGTGGACTTGCCGGTCCCCGAGGGGCCAATGACAACGATGATCTCGCCCTGCTCGATAGCCAGGTCGATGCCGTCGAGCACGGCGGTTCCTCCGAAGCGCTTGACGAGTCCAGTTACCTTGATCATCGGCGATACGCCTCGTTGAGTCGGATTTCCAGGCGCCGCTGGAACCAGGCCAGCAGCTCGACGATGACCCAGTAGAAGATCGCCACCGTGATGAAGGCCTCAAAGTAGAGGAAGCTACCGGCGGCCTCCTTCTGGGTGGCGCCCATCAGCTCGGTGACCCCCAGGGTGAAGGCCAGGGAGGTCGCCTTGATCATGTCGATGAAGTAGTTCATCAGCGTGGGCACCGCCACGCGTGTGGCCTGGGGCAGCACAATGCGACGCATCAGCTGGCCATTGGTCATGCCGATGGAGAGGGCCGCCTCCGTCTGGCTGCGGTCGACCCCCACGATGGCGGCGCGGATCGATTCCGCCATGTAGGCCGAGAAGTGCAGGGTCAAGCCCATGATGGTGGCGGTAATGCCGTTGATCTGGGTCAGGAAGGCCAGCAGCTGGGGCAAGCCGTAGTAGAACAGGAACAGCTGCACCAGCAGTGGTGTGCCGCGAAAGAAGGAGATGAACAGCAGGGTGGCGGCGTTGAGGCCCGGGATGCGCAGCACGCGGATCACTGCCAGGCCGCAGGCCAGCACCAGCGCCAGCGCCATCCCCACGGCAGCCATCTGCAGGGTCAGCGGCAGGTAGCGCAGCAGGATGGGCACCAACCCCAGCATGTAGTCGACGTCGAGTACTTGCATGGAAGCGGCTCAGTGCCTCAGCGGCGAGTGATGTCGGTGCCGAACCACTCTTCCGAGATGGCCGCGAGCTCACCCGATTCACGCAGGCTGGTCAGGGCGGCGTTCACCCGGTCACGCAAGGCTCGGTCCTCTTCGGTGTCACGGAACGGCAGGGCGTTGCGGATCTCGGAGAAGGGCTGGCCGGCCAGTGCCAGGGGCAGCGGTTTCTCCTTGATGACCTGGCTGGCACTCACCCGGTCCATGACGAAAGCGTCGACACGTCCCAGGGCGGTATCCTGTTCGATGTTGCTCTCGTAGGTGCGGATGTCTATCTCGTCGGCGTAGGGCAGTTCGCGCAGCAGCTCCTCGTAGTTGGAGCCGAGGTTGACGGCGACTGTCTTGCCTTTCAGGTCCTCGACGCTCTGGATCTCCTCGTTGCCTTCCCGGACCACAACCTGGGCGCCGTCGTAGACGTAGGGCTCGGTAAAGACGTACTTCGCGGTGCGTTCTTCGGTGATGGTGATCTGGTTGGCGATGGTATCGATCCGGCCGGACTCGAGCATGCCAAATAGCCCCGAGAAGTTTGCCGTGACGAACTCGACCTCGCTATCCATCTCCTCGGCCACTGCCTCCATCACGTCGACCTCGAAGCCCTGAAGCTTGTCCTGCTCAACGAAGGTGAAGGGGAAATAGCCGCCAGACATGCCGACCTTGATGGTGTGCTCATCGGCCTGGGTCAGGCCGCCAGCGGTCATCAGGCCTGCGGCCATGGCGGTAAGGGCTAAGCGCTTGAGCATGGGTAGCTCCTGTATATCTGCTGAAGTCAGGGAAGGGATCGCGACGTCTGTGTCGCTGCTGGATACACATTAAAGAATAAGAAGGCGTTTTTACAATAGCCTTTGGTTATTTGAGCTGCTGTCTCTGCCGGTCCTCGCGTGCCGGCGCTCTGAGCCCTGGTGCCGGGAAAGCCGTAAGCGGTGCTTCCATCTGCGATAGCCCTGCCGGGTCCGGTCACCCGGTCGAGCATCAGGCAGCTCAGCCAATGGGGGATAGGCTTAATGTAGTCCTTTTGCAGACCGATGCGACGCGTCGGTAGTGTCCTGCGGTGCCTGTCCAGGCCGTCGATCAGCACCCACTCGATGAAGGCCTCGGCGGATAACGGAAGGCGAATGAAAAATTGCCGCTGCCATCGCAAATCCAAGCAAATTGACCCCTGTATTAGGGATGCAGCATCGAAAATGCATTCCAAGGAGGTTGAAAATGAGTCATTGGATTTTCCTGCGTCGCCATGAGGTTCTGGAGCGTTGCGCAATCAGCAACACCACCCTGCACCGCCTTATCACCGACGGCCATTTTCCCCAGCCGGTTCAGATCGGTCCGCGTTCGGTAGCCTGGATAGAGGAGGAGATCGAGGACTGGATCAATGAAAAAATCAAAGAGCGCGACAGGAAAGCAGCTTCATAAATAGCTAACCCGTCTGGGGAAGGCACCGGACTTTACTGATGGTGCCTTCCCTTCCACCTGCTGCCATCATCACCAATACGTCGGAAGCAACTACAATCTGGACATTTCAATTAGCGTGCTAAGGTATCCAGGGATACTCCCCTACTTCAGCTCACAAAACCTGTCCCTCATGAATCTTAAAAAGATTATAAATTACAATAGCTTATGGAGTTATCAATTTTTGCGTAAAAAGGGATAAAAAGCTATGACTCACCAGTAGCCGTTCGCGCAATGGTGCCCATTGCTCGAATTGTGCCCAAAGAGTTGCTATCCACAGCCAGCCACACCGCCATGGCAAGCTTTACACCCCTGGAATTGTTGCAGTGATTCTTGCCACAAGACATCACAGGCTTCTGGGCCATCAGTATCTCTAACATGACCTAATCCACATCACGTTGGGAATAGACGACGCTTGAACCAGAGACCCTCTCTGCCATACCGTGTTGATTCTACAACGCAGTATGGCTCCAACGTGATCTAATCCACATCACGTTGGAAATAGACCACGTTTGATCCACATACCTCTCTGCCACACCGTGTTGAATCTACGACGCAGTTCGGCTCCCGCGCCGTTGAGGTGAAAGCCCCCCGCGGACGGGAGGATGGCCGGCGCGCGCAGAACAGGGCAACGTAGCCTGGAATGCAGCATGCCTCCAACGTGATCTAATCCGGATTACGTTGGGAATAGACGACGTTTGAACCAGAGACCCTCTCTGCCACACCGTGCTGAATCTACAACGCAGTATGGTTCCAACGTGATCTATTCCACATCACGTTGGGAATAGACGACGTTTAAACCAGAGATCCTCTCTGCCACACCGTGTTGATCCTGATTCTACAACGCAGTACAGCTTCCAAGAGGTTTCGGTGAAGGTCACAGTGGCTCACACCGTGAGCATCGACGCACAGAACAGATTCACCTCCTCACCGTCGTGTGCCACGCGCACATTGGCCGGAAAAGCGCAACCCCCCTCGATCAGCTCCCGGTCTAGCTCGTGGCTGATGTGGGTCAGATAGGCCATCGGCACCGCCAGCCGCTCGACGATCTGCACGGCAAGTGCCGGGGTATTGTGGTTGCGGGGCTCATTGACGCGACTCGGATAGCCGCAGTCCAGCACCACCACGTCCGGCTGCCATTCACGCAGGAAGCGCTCGGTCGCCCCGGGCAGGCCACAGGTGTCGGTCAGGTAGGCCAGCCGTCCTCCCCCATCATCCAGACAGTAGCCCAGCGTCGGTTTACTGTGGTTGAGCGGGACCGGCGTCACCGTCAGCGACGGGAGCGACAAGGGCTTGAAGGGCTTGAGAGGCACCTGGAAGTCGAGCACACCGGGATGACGATAGAGGTCGGCACATCCCTGGGGGTCCTTGGGGCCATAGACAGGGATCGACTCGCCACACCCCCAGCGCAGATGCAGCAGCCCCTGCACGTGGTCGGGGTGATAGTGGGTGAGCAGGATGGCGTCAGGGCGATGTCGCTGGCAGCGCTCGGCCAGGTCCATCTCTCCGGCATCCAGCAGGTAGCGATGTCCGTCGACCTCGACCTCGGCGCTGCAGGGCCCGCGCCGGGCGCTGGTGATCACCCGCGCCCTTGCACAGGCGGTACAGTCACAGCCGAAGCAAGGCACCTGGGCGCTGTCGCCGGTGCCGGTGAAGCGAAACTTCACGCCATGACCTCCCCGACGACCAGCCGCTCCAGGGCCGCCAAGGTCCCATCCAGTGGCCCCCCATTATCCAGGCGCGGTACCTCGGGCAACGCATCACGCAGCTCGCGATGGCGGGCCAGACGGGATTCGATCTCGGCCTCGTCCTCTCGCCCGCGGCGTCTTAACCGCCCGCGCAGGACCTCGTCCGAGGCGATCATCACCACCGGCTTCAGCGCCGCACCGAAACGCGCCCTGGCCGATGGCAACGCACGCCGACTGCCGTTGACCAGCACCACACGGTCGCGAGCCAGCCAGGCGTCGAGTTCGATGCCCAGGCCATAGTGGAGGCCATGGGCCTCCCAGCTCAGTGCGAACAGGCCAGCGTGCTGTCTGGCCAGGAACTCCTCCGGTGTCAGGGCGACGCTGTTCTCCGACGCTCCGCTCTCCCGTGTCACGTAGCGGTGGGCGACAAGCCACTCGGGATAGCGCTGACGTGCAGCAGCCAGCAGCGTGTCCTTGCCCACACCACTGGCTCCGACCAGATAAATCAGCCGGCCCATCAGTGCACCTGCCGTCCGGCGCACCACACCCGCTGGACCAGCGGATGTTCATCCACCACCCGCACTCGCAGCAGGTCGGCCCGAAGGCCTGTGGCCAGTCGCCCGCGGTCCTCCAGACCCACCGCCTGTGCCGGAGTACGGGTGGCCGTGGCCACGGCCCGTGGCAGAGAGTAACCCCCTTCCGTGGCGGCAATGCGGAAGACGGCATCCAGCAGCGCCGCCGGGTAGTAGTCCGATGACAGCACATCGAGCACGCCAAGGGATACCAACTCCGCTGCGGCGATATTGCCAGAGTGAGATCCGCCGCGGACCACGTTGGGCGCGCCCATCATCACCGCCAGCCCGTGACGGTGGGAGGCCTCGGCCGCCTCGCGCGTGGTGGGGAACTCCGCCACCCGGGTGCC
>NZ_AXCA01000125.1:0-760 GCF_000475415.1 Halomonas sp. PBN3
CATGGGGCCATCCATTAGCCAAAGCTATTAGATGACCACAGCAGCTCCTATCGGTAAAGCCCTACAAGCCCCGTCCTAGAGCGGTTTGTCGTGCGTTTTCCCTGCCCTTCGCCGGGCGTTGAAAAAAAAATCGCTATAGTTTCAAGCGCGTTCGGCATTCACTGAAGGCGCGGCGCGACGAAACGGATTTCCGCAACACTCAGGGCCTCCTCAAGGCGCTTCACAAGCGGGAAGACCAGGGCGAGCATGAGCTCTATTACTTTGATGAATCAGGCTTTTCCCAGTCATCGTCGGTGCCATACGCGTGGAGCCCCATCGGCAAGCCCTGCGAGGTAACGGCGTACTCACATAGTCGAAGGCTGAACGTACTGGGATTCCTCAGCCGAGCCGGGAAGCTGGTCTTCCATACCACCACTGGCTCGGTGACCACCGAGACAGTCATCGAAGCGTTTGACCATTTTGTGTCCCAGAAAGACCCCAATGCCTTTGCCGTCGTGGTGCTCGACAATGCCAGCATGCATCGCTCCAAGGCTTTCAGGCGGAAGATAGTGGAGTGGATGTCGCATCGTGTGCACCTGGTCTACCTATCGGCTTACTCGCCGGAGCTGAACCTGATTGAGATTCTGTGGCGGCAGATGAAGTATGCCTGGCTGCCGTTGAGTGCCTACCTCTCGTTTGAGCACCTCTGCAACGAGGTTCATCGCCTACTCGGGGTAGCTATGGATCTGATAACGCGATTAATAAATAAGGTAATCCCCCG
>NZ_AXCA01000126.1:0-444 GCF_000475415.1 Halomonas sp. PBN3
GCCTTTTTTAAAACCTCCTTTTCAATCCGTAACTTACGAACTTCTTCGCGAAGTTTCTTGATCTCGGCGTCGCGATCGTCCTCTTTCCGCGCCGGAATGCCAGAGTCCTGCTGACGGTGCTTGCGGCACCAACGGTCCAACAGGCTACGGTCAACCCCCAGCCGCCGGGCTGCCTCAGATACGGCATACCCCTGTTCGGTCACCAGGCTCACCGCATCCGCCTTGAATTCATCGGAATACCGACGTCGAGTCTTCTTGGTCATGAACACCTCCATGGCCTCCATTATGAGGCTTATCGGGGTGTCCGCTCCAATTGGACCACTTCACCCTGGAGGCCTCCTCCGGCACCGCCGATCAAGTGATTCCAGTGGCATCACCCCGGAGGCCTCCTCGGCACCGCCGCCCAAGTGATGCCACTGGCATCACCCTGGAGGCCTCCTCGGC
>NZ_AXCA01000127.1:0-1171 GCF_000475415.1 Halomonas sp. PBN3
ATAGAGGCTCTTCACGAACGCAAGCAGGCTACCCGAGCGCGGATGCTTGACCGTCTCCGGTCGGAAGCAGCAGTCCGGCCAGGCCAGCAGCGCATTGAGCACCACGCCCAGCAGGGTGGTGTCCTTGCGTGCCAGCGCCTGTCTGAGCTCAGCGGTCAGTTGACCCTCGAGCCGCCGGTAGGCAAAGGCCTGCTCGTCGTCCATCGGCACCTCGATGAAGTCTTCATCGTAGGGCGGCAACACGTTGCCACCGATGTCCTTGAGCTTGAGGAAGACGGTGAAGGGCAGCACGTAGCGCATGATGCCCTTGGGGCCGAAGCCCGGGGCCTTGACGGTGCGCACCGACAGCTTCTTGCCTCGTGCTGTCTTGTGCGCGTCACCGTCGCGCTCGGTGTAGATGTCCTTCAGCACCCCGTGGTCACGCAGGAACGACATGGCCGCAGGGCCCATCGATCCGCGCCCGTTGGGGCGATACCCGTCCTCGAGCATCTTCGGCGTGAGGATGCGGAACAGCAGGTGGAACAGGTCGTCGGCATAGCCGCCCATCAGGGTGCCGGTCAGCAGCAGCGACTTGCGCGCCTTGGCTGCCAGCACGCCCATGGCCTGGCCCTGGGCCGACCCGGCGTTCTTGTATTCATGGCCCTCGTCCACGATCAGCAGATCGAAGGTGTGATCCGGCAGCTGCCGCTTGATGAACTCGGTCGGCTGATAGCCGCCTTCACCGAAGCCGAACTCCATCGTGGCCATGGCGCGCTCCATGCGGGCCGCCTGCCGGTCGGAGAACACCAGCTCGCCGTTCTCATCCATGAGGTTGATGAACTCGTGGATGTTGTCTCCCAGCAGCGTGGCCAGGAACTCCTCGCCAAACTGCTGCACCAGGCGCTCCGAGGAGACCTTGCCGATGGTGGGCAGCTTGCGCAGCGCCTTGAGCACCAGGTCGCGCTGCAGGCTGCCCGTCGCCCGCTGCGGCCGCATCAGCGTCCAGAGAGGGCTGTGACAGTGCCGGCACTTGTGGCGCCGCTCCTCACGGAGAAACTGCGACAGCGATACCACCTCGTTGTCGCAGTCGACCACCGTGCCACCGCACTGGGGGCAGGCCGCCAGCTCGCCGCCCGGCACGCGCTTGCGCGCCGCGGCGGGACGCCAGTGAAAGCCCATGCGCATGCGCACA
>NZ_AXCA01000128.1:0-250 GCF_000475415.1 Halomonas sp. PBN3
CACGAGCGCCGCACGATGCACCAGCTCTTGTAGCACGGTGCGGATCCGGCGCCGCTTGGCGGGATGGCGCACCGGGCTCAGCTCGCCGGTCATGCCCAGCTGCCCCATCAGCCGCAGGATGTTGTAGGCCAGCTGGGCGAGGTGCAGGATCAGATCGTTGGTGGCGAACTTGCCCGACGGCAGCCGCTCCAGGTCGAGATCGGTCTTGATCTCACTGTGGAATTGCTCGTGGGTGGCATGCGCCTGGTAG
>NZ_AXCA01000129.1:0-329 GCF_000475415.1 Halomonas sp. PBN3
AGAGCAAAAGACTGTTTGGGTATAGGCCCAGCGTGACCTTCGGGTCTGTAGCTCAGTTGGTTAGAGCGCACCCCTGATAAGGGTGAGGTCGGCAGTTCAAATCTGCCCAGACCCACCATTCTCTGAACAGCCGGGTAGCTCAGTTGGTGAGAGCGCACCCCCGGAAGTTCTGTAAAGAGAAGGGTGAGGTCGCGGGGTTTGCTTCAAATCTGCCCAGACCCACCAAATTTGCGTGATACTGCGTTGCTCCGATACTCGCCTAGCAAGCTAGGCGTCGCATCGAAGCGCCTTGTCTCACACAAATTGCTTTCGGGGCCATAGCTCAGCTG
>NZ_AXCA01000130.1:0-1184 GCF_000475415.1 Halomonas sp. PBN3
TGTGCGCATGCGCATGGGCTTCCACTGGCGGCCTGCCGCGGCGCGCAAGCGCGTGCCGGGCGGCGAGCTGGCGGCCTGTCCTCAGTGTGGCGGCACGGTGATCGACAGCGACAACGAAGCGGTATCGCTGTCGCAGTTTCTCCGTGAGGAGCGGCGCCACAAGTGCCGGCACTGTCACAGTCCTCTCTGGACGCTGATGCGGCCACAGCGGGCGACGGGCAGCCTGCAACGCGACCTGGTACTCAAGGCGCTGCGCAAGCTGCCCGCCATCGGCAAGGTCTCCTCGGAGCGCCTGGTGCAGCAGTTTGGCGAGGAATTCCTGGCCACGCTGCTGGGTGACAACATCCACGAGTTCATCAACCTCATGGATGAGAATGGGGAGCTGGTGTTCTCTGACCGGCAGGCGGCTCGCATGGAGCGCGCCATGGCCACGATGGAGTTCGGCTTTGGTGAAGGCGGCTATCAGCCGACCGAGTTCATCAAACGGCAGCTGCCGGATCACACCTTCGATCTGCTGATCGTGGACGAGGGCCATGAGTACAAGAACGCCGGGTCGGCCCAGGGCCAGGCCATGGGCGTGCTGGCAGCCAAGGCGCGTAAGTCGCTGCTGCTGACCGGCACCCTGATGGGCGGCTATGCCGACGACCTGTTCCACCTGTTGTTCCGCATCCTCACGCCGAAGATGCTCGAGGACGGCTATCGCCCCAACGGGCGCGGCTCGATGGGGCCTGCGGCCATGTCGTTCCTGCGTGATCATGGGGTGTTGAAGGACATCTACACCGAGCGCGATGGAGAGTCGCACAAGACAGCGCGAGGCAAGAAGCTGTCGGTGCGCACCGTCAAGGCCCCGGGCTTCGGCCCCAAGGGGATCATGCGCTACGTGCTGCCCTTCACCGTCTTCCTCAAGCTTCTTCCTCAAGCTCAAGGACATCGGTGGCAACGTGTTGCCGCCCTACGATGAGGAGTTCATCGAGGTGCCGATGGACGACGAGCAGGCCTTTGCCTATCGGCGGCTCGAGGGTCAACTGACCACCGAGCTCCGACAGGCCCTGGCACGCAAGGACACCACCCTGCTGGGTGTGGTGCTCAATGCGCTGCTGGCCTGGCCGGATTGCTGCTTCCGACCGGAGACGGTCAAGCATCCGCGCTCGGGCAGTCTGCTGGCGTTCGTGAAGAGCCTCTAT
>NZ_AXCA01000131.1:0-250 GCF_000475415.1 Halomonas sp. PBN3
GATACGCTTGAGACGTATCTCATGTCCCTTTCTTTCGAAAGGAACGTTTGTCAGCATGATTCACATTGTTAAAGAGCAGACTGTCAATCGACAGTCATAAACCGGTCATTGCACTGGGCAACAATGGCTTATGACTGCAGATCCGATCAGCTAAGACTGAGGGGAAGGAGGTGGTGGAGCCAAGCGGGATCGAACCGCTGACCTCCTGCGTGCAAGGCAGGCGCTCTCCCAGCTGAGCTATGGCCCCGAA
>NZ_AXCA01000132.1:0-844 GCF_000475415.1 Halomonas sp. PBN3
GCCGGCCAGGTGGTCTATCACAGCCACGAGGGCGAGCTCGATCTCTACGCCATCGGTGAGGCCCGCCGCCGGGCCCTGCTGCGTATGGAGTGGGGTCTGGTGCACCAGAACCCCCGCGACGGCCTGCGCCTGGGCGTCTCGGCCGGCGCCAACATCGGCGAGCGCCTGATGGCCCTGGGCGAGCGCCACTACGGTCAACTGCGTGCCGCCGGCCAGGATTGGATGGGGCGCGTCGAGCTCGAGCCACGGCGCATCGATGACGCCCCGAAGACCTTCTCGGGCGGCATGCAGCAGCGCCTGCAGATCGCCCGCACTCTGGTCACCCGTCCCAACCTGGTGTTCATGGACGAGCCCACCGGGGGCCTGGATGTCTCCGTGCAGGCCCGGTTGCTCGACATGTTGCGCACCCTGGTCCGCGAGCTTGGCCTCTCGGTGATTCTGGTGACCCATGACCTGGCGGTGGCCCGCCTGTTGGCCCATCGCCTGATGGTGATGCGCCGTGGCCAGGTAGTGGAGACCGGCCTGACCGACCAAATCCTCGACGATCCCCAGCACGCCTACACGCAGCTGCTTGTGTCGTCGGTCCTGACCCCGTGAGGAGGCCCGCCATGACATCCCTGACGCAACCCTTTCTCAGCGTCGACGCCCTGCACAAGGCCTTCGTGCTTCACGGCCAGGGCGGCATGACCCTTGAGGTGATGCGCGGCCTGTCGCTGACCCTCTCCCCGGGGGAGTGCCTGGTACTCGCCGGGCCCAGCGGCATCGGCAAGAGCACGCTGCTCAAGATGCTCCACGGCAGCTACCGCGTCACCGGCGGCACGCTGCGCCTGCACTTCGAGGACGG
>NZ_AXCA01000133.1:0-554 GCF_000475415.1 Halomonas sp. PBN3
TTTGTCTGGCATCCCATGGCATCAATGGTCACCAGGCAACCATACAGATCCAGCAGCTTGAGCAGTTCGGGAATCGCCGTAATTTCGTTGCTCTTCTCGTCTGTCTTGATCTGCCCCATCACCACGCCATTGGCGGTGCTGAAGGCACTGACCATGTGGATCGCTGCCTTTTCCTTACCTCGGCAATACGAGCCCCGCAGTGTCTTGCCATCGATGGCCACGATGGCACCGTCTGTCGCGTCATGACAGGCCTTCATCCAGTCAGCAAAGGCCGTCTGCAGTTGCTTGGCGTTGATCAGTGCCATCACGCGCGCCAGGGTGTCATGGCTGGGCACGCCAGCCTCAAAATCGCCGTACTGGCGAAGAAAGTCCAGCTTCGCGTGGCCAAAGTCTTCGATCTCGTCCCAACCTTCAGCACCACAGATCACCGCACCGACCGTCAGGAAGAGGATATCTGACAGCTGATGTTTGATTTTCCACGCCTGGCGGAAGTCGGGAATGATCGATAAATGGTGCATCAGAGACGGTGTCAGCATGGGGCCATCCATTAGCCA
>NZ_AXCA01000134.1:0-656 GCF_000475415.1 Halomonas sp. PBN3
AAGCCCATGCGCATGCGCACACGCCCCAGGATGAAGAACTCCGGCCGCCCATCGGACGGCTGGCCCAGGGCCTCACGGAGCTTGAGCAGCTTGACCAAGGTATCCGGGCCGTTCAGCACCCAGACCCTGGCCTGATCGACGGTCTCCAGGATCTCCCGCCGCCACTTGTAGACCAGGTGGGGCGGTGCGATCACCAGGAAGCGCCGGTAGCCTTCGCTGTGACAGACCGCCGCGGTGGCGATGGCCATCATGGTCTTGCCGGTGCCCATCTCAGCGTTGATGATGCCCGCCGGCTCGTGCCGGTCGAGCAGCAGGGCCGAGATGGCCTGGACCACCTCAGCCTGCTCAGGGAAAGGCGCCCGCTTGAGGGCTGCCATGACGGCCTGGCGACGAGGGTTGGCCTCGCCGTCATAGACCGGGGGATGGGAGCGGTTAAGCGAGGCCAAAAGGCCATCGCCAAACTCCTCCACAAAGGCGTTGAGGTCCACCTGAGGCCCGAAGACCTCGCCAGACTGCGCCATGCCGGCCGGCGCCGGCAGCTGAGTGATGTCATTCATGTCCGTCTCCTTGTGCACAAGAAAACGGCGGACACTCCCCTCCCCTGGCGGGTTGGAAAGGCCCGCCGTGGGGAATGGCGCCCGGGGCGCCGGTCAGTA
>NZ_AXCA01000135.1:0-55094 GCF_000475415.1 Halomonas sp. PBN3
GGCTCGAGCGCCAGCCGCTGGACCCGGCCCACCCGCGTTTCCATGGACGCTGGGGGCAGGGCGGCGCCAGCGTCCAGGCCACTCTGTGGGCGGTGGGCCTCGATGATGAGGCCGGGGCCGTCGAGGCCCTGCGCGAGGGGCTTGGCGCCTCGCCCCGCTGGGCGGTCACCGTGCGCCATGGGGTGCTGCTGCTGCGCTACCTGGGCCAGGAGTGTCGCGAGGCCTGGGCGCTCTGCGAGGCCGCCTGGCGGCTGCTGCGCCCCCGCCTGCTGGGTCGCGAGGCGCATCCGCCGCGCATCTGGCGTACCTGAACCCCCACTACCCGCGGAGACCCGACATGGAACTGACCCCCAGAGACAAGGACAAGCTGCTGCTCTTCGCGGCGGCCCAGCTGGCCGAGCGCCGTCGCGCTCGGGGCCTGAAGCTCAACTACCCCGAGGCGGTCGCCCTGATCAGCTTCGAGATCCTCGAAGGCGCCCGGGACGGTCGTAGGGTCGCCGACCTGATGAGCCTCGGCCGCGAGATCCTGTCCCGGGATGACGTCATGGAGGGCGTGGCCGAGATGGTCGAGGAGGTGCAGGTGGAGGCCACCTTTCCCGATGGCACCAAGCTAGTCACTGTCCACACCCCCATCGTCTAGGAGAGTCCCATGATTCCCGGTGAGTATCACTTGCAGGAGGGCGAGATCGCGCTCTGCGAGGGACGTGAACGGATCACGCTCGAGGTCGCCAATACCGGCGACCGTCCCATCCAGGTCGGCTCCCACTACCACTTCGCCGAGGCCAACCCGGCGCTCACCTTCGACCGCGTCAAGGCGCTTGGCCATCGCCTCGACGTGGCCGCCGGCACCGCGATCCGCTTCGAGCCGGGCCAGACCCGCGAGGTGACGCTGATCCCCTATGTCGGGCGTCGGCACATCTATGGCTTCCGGGGCGAGGTGATGGGTGCGCTGGATGGCAAAGGAGCAGGGACATGAAGATTTCACGCCAGGCCTATGCCGATATGTACGGCCCCACGACGGGCGACCGGGTGCGCCTCGGCGACACCGAGCTATGGATCGAGGTGGAGCGCGACGCCACCCGCTACGGCGAGGAGGTGAAGTTCGGCGGCGGCAAGGTGATCCGCGATGGCATGGGCCAGAGCCAGCGCCATGACGACGGCGTGATGGACACCGTGATCACCAACGCCCTGATCCTCGACTGGTGGGGCATCGTCAAGGCGGACGTGGGCATCCGGGCCGGACGGATCGCCGCCATCGGCAAGGCGGGCAACCCCGACACCCAGCCCGGCGTGGAGATCGTCATCGGCCCCGGCACCGAGATCATCGCCGGCGAGGGCAGGATCCTGACCGCCGGCGGCATCGATGCGCATATCCACTTCATCTGTCCCCAGCAGGTAGAGGAGGCGCTGATGAGCGGCATCACCACCATGCTGGGCGGCGGCACCGGGCCGGCCACTGGCAGCAACGCCACCACCTGCACCCCGGGGGCCTGGCACCTGGGCAAGATGCTCCAGGCGGTGGACGACCTGCCGATGAACATCGGGTTCCTCGGCAAGGGCAACGCCAGCCTGCCCGAGGCGCTCGAGGCCCAGCTCGAGGCCGGCGCCATGGGCCTCAAGCTCCACGAGGACTGGGGCACCACCCCGGCGTCCATCGACAACTGCCTCGCTGTGGCGGAGCGCTTTGATGTGCAGATCGCCATCCATACCGACACCCTGAACGAGTCGGGTTTCGTGGAGGACACTCTGGCCGCCTTCAAGGAGCGCTGCATTCACACCTACCACACCGAGGGCGCCGGGGGCGGCCATGCGCCGGATATCCTCACCGCCTGCGCGAAGCCCTATGTGCTGCCGTCCTCCACCAACCCCACGCGCCCCTACACCGTCAACACCATCGACGAGCACCTGGACATGCTGATGGTGTGCCACCACCTGGATCCCAACATCCCCGAGGACGTGGCCTTCGCCGACTCGCGGATCCGCCGCGAGACCATCGCCGCCGAGGACATCCTCCAGGACCTCGGCGTGATCTCGATGATCGCCTCGGACTCCCAGGCCATGGGCCGCGTCGGCGAGGTGATCTGCCGCACCTGGCAGACCGCCCACAAGATGAAGGTGCAGCGGGGCCTCTTGCCCGAGGACGAGGCGCTCGGCGCCGACAACCACCGGGCCAAGCGCTACATCGCCAAGGTCACCATCAACCCCGCCATCACCCACGGCATCGGCCACGAGGTGGGCTCCATCGAGGTGGGCAAGCTCGCCGATCTGGTGCTCTGGAAGCCGGCCTTCTTCGGCACCAAGCCGGCGCTGATCCTCAAGGGCGGGATGATCGCCGCCGCGCCCATGGGCGACCCCAACGCCTCGATCCCCACGCCCCAGCCGGTGCACTACCGGCCCATGTTCGGCGCCTTCGGGCGCGCCGTCAGCCAGACCCGCCTGACCTTCGTCAGCCAGGCGGCGCTGGCGGCGGGCATTCGCGAGCGGCTGGGGCTCGCCAGCGAGCTTGCTGCCTGTTGCAACGTGCGCGGGGTGAGGAAGGGCGACATGAAGCTCAACGACGCCTGCCCCGAGCTTAGCGTCGACCCCCAGACCTACGAGGTGCGCTGCGACGGGGAGCTTCTGACCTGCGAGCCCGCCACCGAGCTGCCCCTGGCCCAGCGCTACCACCTGTTCTGAGTCGTGGGCGACAACCTCCTGGAGACGGTGCCAATGCTGAAACTGACCAAACGCCTGGGCCCCATCGCGGCCGACCGGGCCATCGACACCCTGACCCTGCCCTTCGAGCGGCGCATGCTGGGTCGCCTCAGGGCGACGAGCGACGCCGGCCGCGACCTGGGTCTGTTCCTCGACCGCGGCCCGGTGCTGCGTGACGGCGAGGGGCTGCGCGCCGAGAGCGGCGAGGTGGTGCGCATCCGTGCCGCCGCGGAGCCGGTGGTCACCGCCCGCATCGCCCTCGGGCTGCCCCTGGCGCGCCTCGCCTACCACCTGGGCAACCGCCACGTGCAGCTGGCGCTGGGCGAGGACGAGGAGGGCGGGTTCGTGCGCTTCCCGCCGGACCATGTGCTGGAGGCGCTGGCCGAACGGCTCGGCGCACGGCTGGAGCGCCACCAGGCCCCCTTCGACCCGGAGCCTGGTGCCTACCGGCAGGCGGGCGGTCATGGCCACGGTCATTCCCACGATCATTCCCACGTCCACTCCCACGGGCATGCCCATGGTCCCTCGCATGACCCCGATCACCGACAGGCGCATGGCCATGGCAACGCGCATGAGCACTGACCCCGACGACCTGGCCCTGCTGGGGCTGCTGCAGCTGGTCAGCCCCGCGCTCCCCATCGGCGCCTTCGCCTTCTCCCAGGGGCTGGAGAGCGCCTTCGAGCTGGGCTGGGTGACCGACGAGGCGAGCCTCGGCGACTGGCTGGAAGGCGTGCTGGCGGATGGCCTGACCCGCTGCGAACTGCCGGCGCTGGCCCGCCTGCATGCCGCCTGGTCGGAGGGTGACGGCGCGGCGGTCGGGGAGTGGGACGCCTGGCTCGCCGCCAACCGCGAGACCGCGGAGCTCGCCGCCGAGGATGCACGCCTGGGCGCTGCGCTTGCTCGCCTGCTGGAAAGCCTTGCGCTGCTACCGCGGGACCTTCCCGGCGACGGGCCGGCGGTGCCGGCGGGGGCCGGCTACGTCACGCTGTTCGCCTGGGCGGCCCGGGTGCGCGGCATTCCGGTACGCCAGGCGCTGCTCGGCTTCGCCTGGGCCTGGCTGGAGAACCAGCTGGCCGTCGCCTGCAAGGCGCTGCCCCTGGGCCACACCGCCGCCCAGCGCCTCGTCGAGCGGCTGCGCCCGGCGCTGGTCGCCGCGGTGGATGAGGCGCTCACTCTCGATGACGACGCCCTCGGCCCGGCGCTGCCAGGCCTGGCGCTGGCCAGCGCCCTGCACGAGACCCAGTATTCGCGACTGTTCAGAAGCTGATGTGATCAGAAGCTGACGATGCACAACCAGGAGAGACGACCATGACCCATTGTTTACGCGTTGGCGTCGGCGGCCCGGTGGGCTCCGGCAAGACGGCGCTGCTCAAGCAGCTCTGCCTGGCCCTGCGCGACCACTACGATATCGCCGTGGTCACCAACGACATCTACACCCGCGAGGACGCCGACTTCTTGCTGCGCCACGAGGCGCTCGCCGCGGATCGCATCCTCGGTGTGGAGACCGGCGGCTGCCCCCATACCGCCATTCGCGAGGACGCCTCCATGAACCTCGCCGCCATCGACGAGCTACAGGCGCGCCACCCGGGCCTCGAGCTGGTGCTGGTGGAGTCCGGCGGCGATAACCTCTCGGCCACCTTCAGCCCCGAGCTCTCGGACCTGACCCTCTACGTGATCGACGTCTCCGCCGGCGACAAGATCCCCCGCAAGGGCGGGCCGGGGATCACCAAGTCGGACCTGCTGATCATCAACAAGATCGATATCGCCGAGCAGGTCCACGCCTCGCTGGAGGTGATGGAGCGTGATTCCCGCACGATGCGCGGCGAGCGACCCTTCGTGTTCACCAACCTCTACGACGGCGTCGGTCTCGAGACCATCATCGCGTTCATCCTCGAACGCGGCATGCTGCCGGAGCGGCGGCCACAGGCGAGCGCTGTCTCGTCCTGAGGCAGCGCTCGCCACCCTTCCACGACCAATCAGGAGCCTCACGATGTCCCTTCGTCTCATCCGTTCGCTTCGCCTTCTCGTCCCCGGGGCGCTCGCCGTGGGCGCCACCGCCCCCGCGCTGGCCCACTCCGGCCACGATGCCCCCGCGGTGCATGCTCATACCGGCAGCCCCTCGCTGCTGGCGCTCATCGCCATCCTGATGCTGGGAACGGCGGCGACCGTCGTCACGGTGCGCCGGCTCCTGCGCCGCCGGCGCCTGTTGCGATCGCGCGGCTAGCGTCCTGGCAGACCCTCTCGCGCCCGGCCTCGGCCGGGCGCGCTGCGTCTCGCCTCGCCAGGCGCTATGCTGGCCCTTCATCGCCACGCATCACGGCGACCGTTCACGGCAGGGAGTGGAGCCGCATGGGACGAAACGGGCAGGGGAGGCGACGTATGTGGCCATGGATCGTGACGCTGCTGCTGCTGGCCTGGGTGGCCATGGGGGCCTGGCAGCGCCTCAAGCCGCTGCCCGAGGGCATCGGCGTGGCCTTCCCCGAGCGTCCCGTGGTGGAGGCGCGCTTCCTGGCCGACCAGACCTGGTACGACGCCGAGGGGAAGCGCCACCAGCAGCAGGCGATCTTCGACGAGGTGCTCGCCATGATCGGCCAGGCGCGACGCCTGGTGGTGGCGGACATGTTCCTCTACAACGACTTCGCCGGCAGCGCCGAGGGCGACGGCTTCCGCCCGCTCTCCGAGGAGCTGACCGCGGCCCTGGTCGCGCAGAAGCGCCGCCACCCCGGGCTCGAGGCGGTGGTGATCAGCGACCCCCTCAACACCCTCTACGGGGGCCTTGCGCTCGACCACTTCGTCCGCCTGCGCGAGGCAGGCATCACGGTGGTGGAGACCGACCTGACCCGCCTGCGCGCCTCCAACCCGCTGTGGTCGGGGCTCTGGCACCTGGGGCCGCGCTGGCTCGGCAACGACCCCGACGGCGGCTGGCTGCCCAACGCCCTGGGGCCGGGGCGGGTCCCCCTGCGCAGCTACCTGGCGCTGCTCAACTTCACTGCCAACCACCGCAAGACCCTGGTGGTGGATGAGGGCGACGGCTGGGCGGGCCTGGTGACCTCCGCCAACCCCCATGACGCCAGCAGCCGCCACGGCAACGTGGCGCTGCGCTTTGAAGGCGCGGCGGCGCTTGACCTGCTGGCCAGCGAGCGGCCGGTGGCGGCCTGGTCCGGTGTGGCGCTGCCCGGCCCCGAGGCGCCCGCCTCGGCGGCGGCCGCGGAGGGCGGCCGCCTGCAGCTGCTCACCGAGGGGGCGATTCGCGACGCCTTGATCCGTGCCATCGAGGCCGCCTCGGCGGGGGAGCGCCTGGACCTGGCGGTCTTCTACCTCGCCCATCGCGGGGTGATCACGGCGCTCAAGCGCGCCGCCGCTCGCGGGGTGCAGGTTCGGGTGCTGCTCGACCCCAACCGCGACGCCTTCGGCATCGAGAAGGGCGGCATCCCCAATCGCCCGGTGGCACGGGAGCTGGTCGAGGCCGGCCTCGAGGTGCGCTGGTGCGTGACGAAGGGCGAGCAGTGCCACAGCAAGCTGCTGCTGCGCCGCCCGGCCGACGGCGGCGACGCGGAGCTGATCCTCGGCTCGGCCAACTTCACCCGGCGTAACCTCGACGACCTCAACCTGGAGACCAGCGTGCGCCTGGCGGGGCCGGTAACCCTGCCGGCGCTGCGCGAGGCCGCGCGCTTCTTCGAGTCGCGCTGGACGAGCACGCCCGAGCGCACCACCAGCGAGCCCTTCGCGGCCTTCGACGAGGCCTCGCTGTGGCAGCGCTGGCGCTACCGGCTGATGGAGGCGACGGGGCTGTCGACCTTCTGACTCAGTCGACATGGGTCACGGCCTGGCGCCGCGGGTCGAGGTGCCAGGGCAGGCCGAGCCGGGCGTTGCGCTCCAGCTCGGCGATCACCTGGGCGCCCAGCAGCAGGATGATGGCGCCCACCTCCAGGCTCAGCAGCACCACGATCAGGGCTGCCAGGGAGCCGTAGACGGCGTTGACGAAGGAGAGGTTGGCGAAGTAGTAGACCAGCAGCAGGCGCACCCCCTCCCACAGCAGCGCCGCCACCAGGCCGCCGACGATGGCCCGGCGCAGCGCGACCCGTACCACCGGCAGCACCTTGTAGATGGCGCTGAAAAGCAGGAAGACACCGACGAAGCTGGTGAGGTTGAGCAGCGGCTCGGAGAGCCCCGCCAGGGGCAGGTCGCGGCCGGTGAGGGCCAGCGTCAGGGCATTGAGCCCGCTGACCAGGCTGACCAGCAGGGTCAGTGCCAACAAGCCCGCGCCCAGCACCAGCATGAAGGCGTAGGGCAGCAGCACCGAGACCCACAGGCTGCGCCCCTGGTGGGGGGCATCCGGGGCGTGGAAGATGATCGCCAGGGCGTCCTCCAGCATGCGGAATGCGAAGGAACTGAACAGCAGCAGCACCGGGAAGCCGAAGAGCCCGATCACCTCCCGGGAGTCGAGCAGAGTGCGCACCGCCTCCAGCAGCACCTCGGCGTGGGCCGGCGCCAGGTGGCGGGCCTGGACCGAGAGCACCTCCAGCAGGTGGGCCTCGTCGACCACCCCGGCCAGCAGCACCACCAGCAGGGCGAACAGCGGCACGATGGAGAGCAGGATGTTGTAGCCCACGCCACCGGCCAGCAGGATGCCGCGGTTGCGCAGGAAGGCGGCGAGCACCCGCCACAGGAAGCGGCCGATCCGCCCCACCAGGGTGAGGGGAAAGGAGCGCGACGCGGGGAGGGGTGGCGACATGGCGGCGGCCGTCCGGTTGGCGATGGTCCTAGCTTACGGGCTTCACGGGGGGCGCCGCCAATCCTGCCGCCGCGACCGCGACCAAGGGGGGATAGGGGGTCGCTTTCCTGTCCACGGGCCACTCTGTATGCTGAAACGCGTCCTGTCACGCCCGTCCGGCGTGGCAGCCCGCAGGCTCACAGAGGAGGCATCCCATGTCAGAGTCGTCGCAACCTTCCCCCTTCAAGGACAACCGCGTCCGCGGCCTGGCCGCCGTGGCGGCCGTGGGCGTGGTGTGGGCGATCATCGCCCAGTCCAGCGCCGGTAGCCACAAGGAGGCCCGTGAGGCGCTGGAGGCCGAGATGGCCGTGCTGGAGTCGCGCAACCAGGACCTGGCCACCCAGCTCGAGGCCTTCGAGCAGGCCGGCGACGAGATCTCCGACCTGGAGGCGCGCATCGCCGAGCTGGAGCAGCGCCGCGATACCCTGCAGGCCGACCTGGAGGCGCGCGAGGCCGAGGCCGGCGGCCGCCTCGAGGCGATCGAGGCCGACATCGCCGCCGCCGAGGGCCGCCTGGAGGAGCTCACCGCCTCCCGTGAGGCGCTGGAGGCCGAGGTTGCCAGCCTCGAGGCGCAGAAGGCCGAGCTCGAGGCCAGCCTGGCCGAGCTTGGCCAGGAGCGCGAGAGCGTCGAGCAGGCCCTCGCCGACGCCGAGTCCGCCCGCGAGTCGGCCGAGGCCGCCCGCCAGGATGCCGAGGCGCAGCGCCAGGAGGCGGAGCAGGCGCGTCAGGCCGCGGTGGAGGAGCGCCAGGCCGCCGAAGAGGCGCGTCAGCAGGCCGAGGCCGACCTCGAAGCCCTCCAGGCCGAGATCGACGAGGCCAGCCAGCGCCAGGCGAGCCTGCAGGAGGAGGTCCAGGCGAGCCAGCAGGAGCAGGAGGCGCTGCGCACGGAGCTCGACTCGCTCACCAAGGAGCGCGACGCGCTCGGCCAGCAGCTCGAGTCGCTGCGCGGCGAGCGCGACGAGGCCCAGCAGGCGGTGGACGAGGCGCGCTCGGAGCTCGAGGACGTCAAGCTGGCGATCAGCATCGGGCGCGAGGAGCTCGGCAGCGTGGAGAGCGAGGTCGAGCGGCGCGAGTCCCAGCTGCAGCGCCTGGAGGCTCAGCTGGCCACCTGGCGCAGCGAGCTCGAGTCGCTGGAGGTGGGCGGTGAGACCTCCGGCGCGGCGGCGACCGGCACCGCGGATGGCGAGGCCGCCGCATCGAGTACCGAGACCGATCTCGGCGCCGATGCCGAGGCCGGTGATGCCGACGGCGGTGGCGCCTCCCAGGGTGGCGATGACGCCGCATCCCAGGACGCCGAGGGCGAAGCCGCCGCCGAGACGGCAGACGAGCAGGCCTGAGGCGACCCCCACAAGCGCGGTAACACGGCGGCGGGCCCTCGGGCCCGCCGTCTTGCGTGGGGTGGTTCGGTCGGCGTCGGGGAAGGCGTATACTGGCCCCACGCATCCATCAGCGAAGGAGCAGGACGTGATCGAAGGGGTCAAGCATATCGTCGCCGTGGCATCCGGCAAGGGCGGGGTCGGCAAGTCCACCGTCACCGTCAACCTGGCCCTGGCCATGGCCGCCGAGGGTTACCGGGTCGGCGTGCTGGATGCCGATATCCATGGGCCCAGCCAGGCGCAGATGCTCGGCGTGGGCGAGGGCGTGCGCCCCGAGGCGGCGGGCGAGAACCGCATGCGCCCGCTCGAGGCCCATGGCATCCAGGCCATGTCCATGGCCTTCATGGTCGATATCCGCGAGCCCATGGTGTGGCGCGGGCCCATGGTAGCCGGCGCCTTCCAGCAGCTGCTGACTCAGACCGTCTGGGATGACCTGGACTACCTGTTCATCGACATGCCGCCGGGCACCGGCGACATCCAGCTCACCCTGGCCCAGAAGGTCCCGGTGGATGGCGCGGTGATCGTCACCACGCCCCAGGACATCGCCCTGCTGGACGCCCGCAAGGGCATCGAGATGTTCCGCAAGGTGAACGTGCCGGTGCTGGGGGTGGTGGAGAACATGTCGCTGCATGTCTGCTCGGCCTGCGGCCACGCCGAGCCGATCTTCGGCGAGGGCGGCGGCGAGCGCATCGCCGCCGAGTACGAGACCCGGGTGCTGGGCCGCCTTCCGCTGGCGCTCGCCATCCGCGAGCAGGTCGATGGTGGTCGCCCGACGGTGGTGGCCGAGCCGGCAGGGGAGGTGACCGCCACCTTCCGCGCCATGGCCCGCCAGGTGGCCGAGCAGGTGCAGCAGCAGGAGCACGATGGGCCGAGCATCTCCTTCAGCAAGGAGTGAGCGCCAGGATGACGCCCGGGGTCGGGGCCGCTATCATGGCGGCCCCGACCTCTTTCCCCTTGACCCCAACCCCCAGGAAGTTCCGATGAGCATCAAGTCCGACCGCTGGATCCGCCGCATGGCCGAGAACGAAGGCATGATCGAGCCCTTCGAGGCCGACCAGGTGCGCTACGTGAACGAGCGGCGGGTGATCTCCTACGGGACCTCCAGCTACGGCTACGACGTGCGCTGCGCCGACGAGTTCAAGGTGTTCACCAACATCCACTCGGCGGTGGTGGACCCCAAGGCCTTCGACGAGAAGAGCTTCGTCGACGTCAAGGGCGATGTCTGCGTGATCCCCCCCAACTCCTTCGCCCTGGCGCGCACCGTGGAGTACTTCCGCATCCCGCGCAGCGTGCTCACCATCTGCCTGGGCAAGTCCACCTACGCGCGCTGCGGCATCATCGTCAACGTGACGCCGCTGGAGCCGGAGTGGGAGGGGCACGTCACCCTGGAGTTCTCCAACACCACCAACCTGCCGGCCAAGATCTACGCCAACGAGGGCGTGGCCCAGATGCTGTTCCTGGAGTCCGACGAGGTGTGCGCGACCTCCTACAAGGATCGTGGCGGCAAGTACATGGGACAGCGCGGTGTGACCCTGCCGCGCACCTGAGGGCCTTCGGCCAGGTTCCAGTGACAAGGTGCAAGTGACAAGAAAGCCCCGTCGGCGCCTGGCCTGCGGGGCTTTTCAGTGGCGTTAAGCGCCTTTGTACTTTCTACTTGGGCCGCTTGGCCGCTTGGCCGCTTGGCCGCTTGGCCGCTTGGCCGCTTGGCCGCTTGGCCGCTTGGCCGCTTGGCCGCTTACCTCTCGAGATCCTCGTCCAGCTCCTCGGCGGCGTCGGCATGGGACATGCGTAGCCCCTGGGGCGGCAGCGGGGTGCCGTCGAAGGTGGCGCCCTCGCCGGAGAACCGCAGGCGACCCTCCAGGCACCACTTCACCGCGATGGGGTAGATCAGGTGCTCGCGGGCGTGGACCTTCTGCTTGAGGCTCTCCTCCGTCTCGTCCTCGGCCACCTCGACCACCGCCTGCAGGAGCACCGGGCCGCCGTCGAGCTCCTCGGTGACGAAGTGTACGCTGCAGCCGTGCTCGGCGACGCCGTCGGCCAGTGCCCGGGCGTGGGTGTCGAGCCCCTGGTAGGCGGGCAGCAGCGAGGGGTGGATGTTGATCAGCCGGCCCAGGAAGCGCTGCACGAAGCGCGGGGTGAGGATGCGCATGAAGCCGGCCAGCACCACGAGGTCCGGCTCATGGCGTTCGATCACCTTGATCAGGGCGCCGTCATAGGCGTCGCGGTTCTCGTACTCGCGGTGCGGCAGCACCACGGCGTCGATGCCTGCCTCCCGCGCCCGGGTCAGCCCGTAGGCCTCCGGCTCGTTGGAGACCACCGCGACGATCTCGCCGCCCAGCTCGTCGTGGCCCTGGGCGTCGATCAGCGCCTGCAGGTTGCTGCCGTTGCCGGAGATCAGCACTACCACCCGGCGGGCCTCGGCCGCCTCCGGGGTGAAGTCGTTGAGGGTGTCGTCGTTGGCGTAGTCGCTCATGCCGGCAGGTTCTCCAGGATCACCCGCTCCTGTGACTCGCCGCGCACGATCTCGCCGATCCGGTATACCGCCTCGCCCTGGGCCTGGAGGTGCGCCCGGGCCTGGTCGGCCTTCTCCGCCGGCACCACCACCACCATGCCGATGCCGCAGTTGAGCACCCGGTACATCTCCTGTTCGGCGACGTTGCCCTGCTCGCGCAGCCACTCGAAGACCGCCGGACGCTGCCAGGCGGCGACGTCGACCCGGGCCGCCAGCCCCTCGGGCAGTACCCGCGGCAGGTTCTCGGTGAGGCCGCCGCCGGTGATATGGGAGAGGGCGTGCACCGGCACCTCGCTCTCGCGAAGCAGCGACAGCAGCGGCTTGACGTAGATGCGCGTCGGCGCCATCAGGGCGTCGGCCAGCGGCGTGCCGTCGAGGTCGGTGTCCAGGGCGGCCCCGGAGACCTCGAGGATCTTGCGGATCAGCGAGTAGCCGTTGGAGTGCGGTCCGGTGGAGGCCATGCCCAGCAGCACGTCGCCCTCGGCGACGCGGCTGCCGTCGAGGATCTCGGACTTCTCCACCACGCCGACGCAGAAGCCGGCCAGGTCGTAGTCGCTGCCCTCGTACATGCCCGGCATCTCGGCGGTCTCGCCGCCCACCAGGGCGCAGCCGGCGCGCTCGCAGCCGGTGCCGATGCCGGCCACCACGTCGGCGGCGATGTCCACGTCGAGCCTGCCCGTGGCATAGTAATCGAGGAACAGCAGCGGCTCGGCGCCGGCCACCACCAGGTCGTTGACGCACATCGCCACCAGGTCGATGCCGATGGTGTCGTGGCGCCCCAGGTCCATGGCCAGGCGCAGCTTGGTGCCCACGCCGTCGGTGCCGGAGACCAGCACCGGCTCGCGGTAGCCCGCCGGGAGTTCGCACAGGGCACCGAAGCCGCCCAGCCCGCCCATCACCTCGGGGCGGGCGGTGCGCTTGGCGACGCCCTTGATGCGGTCGACCAGGGCATTGCCGGCATCGATATCGACGCCGGCGTCCTTGTAGCTGAGCGAGGGGCGAGAAGAGGAGTCGGTCATCGGAAGTCCTGTCGGGTGATCGGCGCAGCAGCGAGGCGCCGCGCGGTAGGCAAGTCGGGGCCAGGATTGTAGCATCACGGCGAACGCCTGGCAGCCCGTCGGCGGCCGTGTCACAAGGGAGTGAGTATGCGCAGACAGTGGTGGGTGGCGGTAGGCGTGGCGGCGCTGGCGCTGTGGTTCCTGGTCAGCATCGAGCCGGTGCTGATGCCGTTCTTCGTCAGTGCGGTGCTGGCCTACCTCGGCGACCCCCTGGCCGATCGCCTGGAGGCGCTGGGTCTCTCCCGGCGCCTCTCGGTGGCGCTGGTGTTCCTGCTGCTGACCCTGCTCATCGTGGTCGCGCTGCTGCTGGTGGTGCCGGTGCTGGGCCGCCAGCTGGGCCAGTTGGTGGAGTCGCTGCCGGCGGTGCTCAACTGGCTCCAGCAGACGGTGGTGCCACGGGTGCAGTCGCTGACCGGCATGGACCTCTCCACCGATATCGACGCCCTGCGCCAGGCGGTGGTGGACAACTGGAAGGAGACCGGTACCTTCGCCGCCACGCTGCTCTCCCAGGTGTCGCGCTCCGGCCTGGCGCTGGTGGGCTGGATCGGCAACCTGGCGCTGATCCCGGTGGTGACCTTCTACCTGCTGCTGGACTGGGACATCATCGTCGCCAAGGTGCGCGACTGGCTGCCGCGGCGCCTCGAGGCGACCGCCATCCGCCTGGCCGGGGAGTGCGACGAGGTGCTCTCCGCCTTCCTGCGTGGCCAGCTGATCGTGATGCTCTGCCTGGGTATCATCTACGCCATCGGGCTGACCCTGCTCGGCGTGCGCTTCGGGCTGCTGATCGGCCTGCTCTCGGGCCTGGCCAGCATCGTCCCCTACCTGGGTGTGATCGTCGGCATTAGCGTGGCCGGGGTGGTGGCCTTCTTCCAGAGCGGGGAGTGGTGGATGCTGCTGGGCGTGGCCGCCGTGTTCGGCTTCGGCCAGATGGTGGAGAGCGTGGTGCTGCAGCCCAAGCTGCTCGGCGACAAGATCGGCCTGCACCCGGTGGCGGTGATCTTCGCGGTGCTCGCCGGCGGCAACCTGTTCGGCTTCACCGGCGTGCTGCTGGCGCTGCCGGCGGCCGCGGTGATCATGGTACTCTTGCGCGAACTCAACGATCGCTACAAGAGCAGTGCCCTGTACGACGAACGCCAGGGCCCTGACCGACCCCGCCCCATCCGTGACGAGGAGTCCCCATGAGCCGCGCCCCCGCGCAGCTGCCGTTGGGCGTCGGCCTGCGTGACGACGCCACCTTCGTCAACTTCTATCCCGGCCCCAACGCCAGCCTGGTGGGCCGCCTGGCCGAGCAGCTCGAGCCCCAGGGCGAACCCTTCCTCTACCTCTGGGGGGCGCCCGGGGTGGGGCGCAGCCACCTGTTGCAGGCGGCCTGCCACGCGGCCTCGGATCGCGACATGCGCGCCCTCTACCTGCCGCTGGAGGAGCTCGGCCATTTTCCGCCGCTGATGCTCGAGGAGGTCGAGCGCCTGGACCTGGTCGCCATCGATGACCTGGAACGGGTGGTGGGGCGGCCGCGCTGGGAGGAGGCGCTGTTCCATGCCTTCAATCGCCTGCGCGACGCCGGCAAGCGGCTGGTGGTGGCCGCCGAGGCGCCGCCGCGCCAGCTGCCGGTGAGGCTTCCCGACCTCGCCTCGCGGCTCACCTGGGGGGTGACCTTCCATGTTCAGGGGCTGGACGACGCCGGCCGCCTGGCGGCACTGCAACTGCGAGCCCGGGAGCGCGGTATGCTGCTCGGCGACGAGGTGGCGCGCTACATCCTGCACCGCGGGCCACGACGGCTCGACGCGCTCTTCGACCTGCTGGCGCGCCTGGATCGCGCCTCGCTCTCCGCCCAGCGCAAGCTGACCATTCCCTTCGTCAAGCAGGCGCTGGGCTGGTAGCCAGACTGCTTCAGCGAGAGAGTATGACCTCCCTGTGCTGTCCGTTGCCCAGCGAGATCTGGCGGATCACCACCCGGGGGGCGCCGGTGACCGGGTCGGCCCCGGCGCCCGAGACGTAGAACTCCCCGGCGGGGATGCCGGTGACGCGGAAGTGACCGCCGCCATCGGTGCGCGTGGTGTGGGTGTAGGCCCGCGCCCGCGGGTCGGCGGGTTCCACGGCGATGCCGGCCAGGGCCTTCTCGGCGGCCTCCGCGGAGTAGCGGGTCACCGGCGCCACCGAGATCCCGGCGTTGGCCACGGGGCGGCCGCTCAGGGTCAGGCGTCCGCTGACCACCGCGGTGCCCTGTTTCTCGAGCCTGGCGTATTCGGCCTCGGGAAAGGCAACCTCTCGCGTGACGCGCGCGGTTTCGGACGTGGCGTCACGCGGCGCCTGGCTGGCGTTGCGCCGGGTCTCGCCGCGCTCGATGACCTCGATGCGCTCGGTAGGGGCGGGGGGAACGACCTGGCAGCCGGCCAGGACCAGCGCGGCCAGTGCGAGGGGAAGATGGCGTCTCATGGGTGACCTCCCTATCCGGTGTCGATCTGCAGGCGCCCTGTGCCTCGCCAAGGGTAGCGCAGCGCCGGGGGAAAGGCATGCCCGACACCCGAAACGTCACCCACAAGAAAACCGCCGACCCTGAGGGACGGCGGTTCGGGCTCTCGAGGGAGCGCAGGGCGCCGGTGCGCCCTGGGGTCAAGCTTACTGGGCGGCCTTGGTGGCAGTCGCCTGGGCCTGCTTGACGTTGTCCTCGGTGAGCTTCTGGCTCTGCTGGACGAAGTCCTGCTGCAGGGAGACGACCTTCTCGGCGTCGCCCTTCAGGCGCTCGGCCAGGTCCTTGGCGACCTTCTGCTGGCCTTCCATGTAGGCGCGCAGGCCTTCGGCATCCTTGACGTTCATCAGGGTGCGCAGCTGGGCCAGGCCGGTGTCGGTGTAGGCCTTGGTGGCGTCCAGCTGGGCGTTGGCCAGCTTCTCGGTGTAGTCCACGGCCAGGTTGGCATAGGCGCGGGCCGGGGCGAAGAAGATGGACTCGAACTGCTTGGTGTCGAAGGCCTTGGTGTCGAAGTTGAAGGCGTTCATCATGGGGAAACCTCCGGGTTTCACTGAGTGTCTGGGAGGGCGTCTGCCGCCCTGTTGCACTGCACAATAGCAGAGCCTCTTGTGCAGTGCAACATCCGCCATCGCCGGACAGGACCATCGTCGTTAGCCTGCGGTGCATCTGTCTGCGCTAGCCCTGCTTCGCCGGCTGCACTCGAGCCGGCCGCGGGCTTGTCGGATGGCCGTGTGGGCGCCATGGTGAAGGGGAATGCCACGATTTAGGAGAGGAACCGATGAGCGCATCACGCATCGAACGCGACAGCATGGGCGAGCTCGAGGTGCCGGCCGAGGCCCTCTACGGCGCCCAGACCCAGCGCGCCGTGAACAACTTCCCGGTCTCCGGCCAGGCGATGCCGGCGGCCTTCATCCACGCCATCGCGCGTATCAAGCTGGCCGCGGCCCGGGTCAATGCCGCGCTCGGCCTGCTCGATGACGAGCGCGCCGACGCCATCGTCGCCGCCGCCGAGGCGGTGGTACGCGGCGAGCATGATAACCAGTTCCCGGTGGACGTCTTTCAGACCGGCTCCGGCACCTCCAGCAACATGAACGTCAACGAGGTGCTGTCCCACCTCGCCAGCCGCGATGGCCTGACGGTGGAGCCCAACGACCATGTCAACATGGGGCAGTCGAGCAACGACGTGATTCCCACCGCCATCCACGTCGCCGCGGCGCTGGAGGTGACCAACCAGCTGCGACCGGCCCTCGAGCATCTGCGCCAGACCATCGACACGCGTGCCGCCGAGCTCGACGGGGTGGTCAAGACCGGGCGTACCCACCTGATGGATGCCATGCCGCTGCGCATGAGCCAGGAGCTGGGGGGCTGGTCGAGCCAGGTGGGGCAGGCCATCGAGCGCCTGGACAGCGCCCTGGTGCGGCTCTGCCGCCTGGCCCAGGGCGGCACCGCGGTGGGCACCGGCATCAATGCCCATCCCGAGTTCGCCGAGCGCATGGCCCGTGACCTGAGCGACCAGACGGGGCTCGCGCTCTCGCCCAACGACAGCTTCTTCGCGAGCCTCGCCTCCCAGGACGCGGCGGTGGAGCTCTCCGGTCAGCTCAGGGGCCTGGCCTGTGTGGTGATGAAGATCGCCAACGACCTGCGCTGGATGAACTCCGGGCCCCTGGCGGGGCTCGGCGAGATCGAGCTCGAGGCCCTGCAGCCCGGCAGCTCGATCATGCCCGGCAAGGTCAATCCGGTGATTCCTGAGTCCGCCGCCCAGGCCGCCGCCCAGGTGATCGGGCTCGACACGGCGGTGACGGTGGCCGGCCAGAGCGGCAACTTCCAGCTCAACGTCATGCTGCCGCTGGTGGCCAGCAACCTGCTGACGTCGATCACCCTGATGACCAACACCAGCCGGTTGCTGGCCGACCGGGCCATCGCCACCTTCAAGGTGCGTCACGACCGCCTGGAGGAACCGCTGGCGCGCAATCCCATCCTGGTCACGGCGCTGAACGCGGTAATCGGCTACGACGCCGCGGCGGCCATCGCCAAGGAGGCCTACCAGGCGGGGCGGCCGATCATCGAGGTGGCCGAGGAGCAGACCGAGCTCTCCCGCGCGGAGCTCGAGCGGCTCCTGGACCCCGCCGCCCTGACGCGAGGCGGCCTGCCCGAATGAGACCGGCTCACTCCTGCTGGTCGCGCCGCCTGCCCTCGGCGATGGTCTCCCGGGCATCGCGATGCTCCTCGGTGTCGGCCTCGGGGGGCTCGTGCTCGTCCGCCCGCGAGGGGCGGTAGCAGAGGGTCGTGAGCAGCGGGAAGTGGTCGGAGCCGATGTGCGGCAGTCGCCGCATGGCCTTCAGGGTGAAGTGCTCGCTGACGAAGACGTGGTCCAGGGGCCAGCGCAGCAGCGGGTGGTCGGCATGGAAGGTGCAGGGCATGTAGGCGCACGACGTCGCCGCTGGGCAGGGTGACGCCGGCATGGATCGAGGGGATGTCATCCTGGATCAGCCACCGGACCTCGGGGTCGATCAGCGGCCGCCTGGCATAGAGGTGCATGCCGTAGAGGTTCTCCAGTGGCACGCGCACCGCATGGGGCCACTCCTCGTTCAGCACCGCGTCGAGCTGCGTCTGCCACCAGGCGTCGGACTCCAGGGTCAGCACCAGGTCGGGCCGGTGCGCGTGGATCAGCCGGGTCAGCGCCTCGGCGTTGCGGTTGGGGGTAAGCACGTTGGCGACCAGCAGCGTCAGGCAGCGGGCCTCCTGTCCTGGCTCGGCACGTTTGACCTGAACCGGCCAGAACGGCGTCCAGGGCAGGATGCGGGCCACCTGCAGGACCAGGGTGACAAGGCTCGCCCCCAGGGCCACCCAGGCCCAGGGCGGGCTGGCCGGCAGGGAGAGCAGGGCGGTCAGCGCCGCCAGGGCGGCGAGCTGCAGCCGTGGAAACTCGCAGGCACGGATCCACCACCAGGTGAGCGGGGAGCGGGCCACCAGGGTGGCGGCCAGCAGCACGCCGGCGACCCCGGCCAGCAGGATGGAGAACACGACGTGACCTCCTTGTGGTCTCGGTGACGTCCCGCTACCAGCCTACGCCGGACGTCACCGGCCGTGAATGCCGGGATATGAATCGGGCCCTGGCGCCCGGCGCGGGAATCGCTACAGCACCCTGCGGCGCAGCAGGCCGGTGATCGCCTCGCCGATCAGGTTCCGCTGAAGTCCACCATGCCGCACATAGTGTGTCCTGTCCTGGCCAGTGCTCCGGGGCCGAAGATCGTCACGAACTACTGCGACTATAAGGCTGCACCGTGCTGGCCGTGAGTAGGGCCTGGTGACGCAGGGAAAAGAGAACTTTAGGTACGAAAGGGCACGAGAAGCGAGAGGAAGGGCATGGCGTACCTCGCGTTTGTTGTTGTCCTTGGGTATGTTCGGTTATCGACACACTGCGGGCGTCGGTGATTATTTCCGAATCGCCTCATCGATTTAGGGTTGGTGACAAGATCATGTCAAACGGCTTCTCCCTCGCCTCCGGGTCCCTGAACAACGACTACCTGCTGATGCGTCACGGGCACAGCGAGGCCAACCTGGCGGGCCGGATCGTCAGCACGCCGTCGCGCGGCGTGGGAGGCTGCGGCCTCTCGGCGCGGGGGCGCGACCAGCTGGCCGCGGTGCTGGCGGGCTGGGGCTGGGCGAGGCCGCAGCGCGTGGTGCATTCGGACTTCCTGCGCACCACCGAGACCGCCGAGCGTATCGCGCGCCACTTCGGCCTGGGGCTCGAGGCCGACACGCGCCTGCGGGAACGCCACTTCGGCGGCCTGGAGGGGGAGCGGGATGGTCGCTATGCCGAGGTCTGGGCACGGGATGCCTGCGACCCCACCCACCGCTACGCCGGCGTGGAGCCGGTGGTCGAGGTGGCCGCGCGGATGGTGGCGGTGATCGAGGCGCTGGAGCGGACCCATGCGGGCGAGACGCTGCTTGTGGTCAGCCACGGCGACCCGCTGCAGATCCTGCTCACCGCCCTGGAGGGCCGCGACCTGACCCGGCACCGTGAGCGGGAGCCCCTGGCGCCGGCCAGCATCACGCCACTGTGGAGGCGCTGAGGCCGGTCCGCTCGGCGAGGTAGCCGGCGAGGCGCCGCCGTTCGCCTGCGGTGACGCGCATATCGAGCTTGGTGCGCCGCCACAGGATGTCCTCGGGGGTGTGCGCCCACTCCTTATCCACCAGGTAGTCGACCTCGGCGGCGGTGAGGCCGGCGCCGAACGTCTCGCCCAGGTCCTCCTCCCGGCAGGCACCTTCCAGGAACTCGCGGCACAGGCTGCCATAGGTGCGTGCGAAGCGGGCCGCCCTCGTCTCGCCCAGCCACGGGTAGGCCTCCAGCAGCTCGGCGCGCAGGGCGGCCTGGCTCTCGATGTCGCCGCCCGGCAAGGGGGCGTGTTCGGTCCAGGCCTGGCCCATGGCGGGGAGGTGCGGGGCGAGGTGTGCCAGCGCCGCCTCGGCGAGCTTGCGGTAGGTGGTGATTTTTCCGCCGTATACCGAGAGCAGCGGCGCCCCGGAGGTGTCGAGGTCGAGGGTGTAGTCCCGGCTCATGGCCGCCGGATCGGCGGACTCGTCGTCACACAGCGGCCGCACGCCGGAGAAGGTGCGCAGCACGTCGCCGCGCTCGAGTCGGCCGCGGAAGTGGGCGTTGACCACCTCGAGCAGGTAGTCGACCTCCTCGTCGCTGGCAGCGACCCGCGACGGGTCGCCCTCGAAGCGCCGGTCGGTGGTGCCGATCAGGCTGAACTCCTGCTCCCAGGGCAGCACGAAGACGATGCGCCCGTCGTGATGCTGGAGGATATAGGCGCGCGGGTCCTCGTAGAGACGCGGCACGATCAGATGGCTGCCCTGGATCATGCGCACAGCGTAGCGCGCGGGTCGGCTTGCCTGCTCACGCACCACGCCCTCGACCCAGGGGCCGGCGGCGTTGACCAGGGTGCGCGCCCGGCGGGTGAAGCGCTCGCCGTCACTCTGGCGCTCCAGGGTGAGCTCCCATTGGCCCGCCACCTCCCGGGCGGCCACGCAGCGGGTGCCGACCAGGATCTCGGCGCCGGCGTCGTGCGCCTGGCGCGCGTTGAGTACCACCAGGCGGGCGTCGTCGACCCAGCAGTCCGAATACTCGAAGCCTCGGCGGATCTCCTCCCGCAGCGGTGAGTCGGCGGCGAAGCGCAGCCCCCGGGAGGCCGGGAGGGCACGCCGGCCGCCCAGATGGTCGTAAAGGAAGAGTCCGCTGCGTAGCATCCAGGCCGGGCGCAGGTGAGGGCGGTGGGGCAGGATGAAGCGCAGCGGCCAGATGATGTGGGGTGCCTTGGCGAGCAGCACCTCGCGTTCCCGCAGCGCCTCGCGTACCAGCCGGAACTCGCGGTGCTCGAGATAGCGCAGGCCGCCATGGATCAGCTTGCTGCTGGCCGAGGAGGTGGCGCCGGCGAGGTCGCCCTGCTCGCAGAGCGCCACGGCCAGGCCGCGGCCGGCGGCATCGTTGGCGATGCCGGTGCCGTTGATGCCGCCGCCGATCACGAACAGGTCGAGGGGGGGGTGCCCGTCTTGCAGTGCCATCCTTACCTCCGCCGCCTGGCGATTGAAAGCATGTGAGTTCGCTTGTGAACCTAATGGATTCACAATAGAACATCAAGCGGCGATTGGCGTGGCCGGCGCGCGGTATCGCGTCCGGGGTGTCCGGTGCCGGCGGGCGGGTCAGTCGGCGATATGCAGCGCCACGTCGTGGCTCTGCATCAGCTGGCAGATGGCCTGCGGGGGGCGGCGATCGGTGAACAGGGCGTCGATCTGGGTGACATTGCCCTGGCGCACCGAGGGGTTGCGATGGAACTTAGAGTGGTCGGCGACCAGGAAGACATGTCGGGAGTTGTGGATGATCGCCTGGGCGACCCGCACCTCCTGGTAGTCGAACTCCAGCAGGGAGCCATCCTCGTCGATGCCGCTGATCCCGATGATGCCGTAGTCGACCTTGAACTGGTTGATGAAGTCGATGGTGGCCTCGCCGATGATGCCGCCGTCCCGGGAGCGGACCTGGCCCCCGGCGATGATCACGTTGAAGTCCTCCTGGTGCTGGAGGATGGCGGCCACGTTGAGGTTGTTGGTGATCACCTCCAGCTCGCGATGGTGCTCCAGCAGGGCCTCGGCGACCACCTCGTTGCTGGTACCGATGTTGATGAACAGCGACGAGCCGTCGGGCACCTTGGCGGCGAGCAGGCGGGCAATGCGCCGCTTCGCCTCCAGGTTGAGCGTCTTGCGGGTGGAGTAGGCGGTGTTGACCGTGCTCGACTCCAGGCCGGCGCCGCCATGCACGCGGCGAATCAGCCCCTCCTCGGCGAGGGCGTTGAGGTCGCGGCGGATGGTCTGCGGGGTAACCGCGAAATGCGCGGTGAGCTGCTCGATGCTGGCGTAGCCTTCGCGGCGTACCAGGTCGACGATGGCGTCCTGTCGCTGTTGCTGGTTCATGGTGGCTCCCTGTGACTGGCGCCAGTGTAGAGGATGGGCAGGCTATCGGCAGCTCCGGGCGATGCCTTGCGACCATGGTCGAAGAGATTTCCGAACATGATGCCGTACCCTGATTCATTATAATCGAACATCAATGCAGGAGCTCCCATGGGCGACTATCTGCTTGCCATCGACCAGGGCACGACCAGTTCCCGAACCATCCTCTTCGATCGCGTCGGGCGTCGGGTGGCCACCGCCCAGCGCGAGTTCGCCCAGCACTTTCCCCATGACGGCTGGGTCGAGCACGACCCCGAGGCGATCTGGGAGAGCGTGATCGAGACCTGTCGTGAGGTGATCCAGCGCGCCGGAACCGACATCGCCCGCATCGCCGGCATCGGCATCACCAACCAGCGCGAGACCACCCTGCTTTGGGATCGCGCCACCGGCAAGCCACTCTACAATGCCATCGTCTGGCAGGACCGGCGCACCGCCGACACCTGTCGGGGGCTGCGCGATGCCGGCCACCTCGAGGCGGTTCAGTCCCGGACCGGGCTGCTTATCGATCCCTACTTCTCGGCCACCAAGCTGGCCTGGCTGCTTGACAACGTGGCGGGGGCGCGGGAGCGTGCCGAGCGCGGCGAACTGGCCTTCGGCACCGTCGACAGCTTCCTGATCTGGCGGCTGACCGGGGGGCGGGTGCACGCCACCGATGCCACCAACGCTTCGCGCACGGCGCTGTTCAACATCCATGAACAGCGCTGGGATCCGGAGCTGCTCGCCCTGTTCGACATTCCCCAGGCCCTGCTGCCGGAGGTTAAGGACTCAAGCGACGACTTCGGCACCCTGGAGCCGGAGTGGCTGGGCGGCGCGCTGCCCATCGCCGGCGTGGCCGGGGACCAGCAGGCCGCGCTGGTCGGTCAGGCCTGCTTCGCGCCGGGCATGGGCAAGAGCACCTACGGCACCGGCTGCTTCATGATCGTCAACACCGGCGATCGCGCGGAGCGGTCGCGCAACCGGCTGCTGACCACCGTGGCCTATCGGCTCGACGGCCGTCCCACCTATGCCATGGAAGGCAGCATCTTCGTCGCCGGGGCCACGGTGCAGTGGCTGCGCGACGGCCTGCAGCTGTTCGCCGACGCCGCCGAGACCGAGTCGCTGGCGTGCCAGACCCGTGCCGGCCACAGCGTCTACCTGGTGCCGGCCTTCACCGGCCTGGGCGCCCCCCACTGGGACCCCAAGGCGCGCGGCGCCATCTTCGGCCTGACCCGCGACACCGGCATCGCCGAGATCGTCGCCGCGGGGCTGCAGGCGGTGTGCTACCAGACCCGGGATCTGCAGGCCTGCATGAGCGACGACATGGATGCCGCCCCGGACACCCTGCGCGTGGATGGCGGCATGGTGGCCAACAACTGGGTGATGCAGTTCCTCGCCGACATGCTCGGCCAGCGGGTCGACCGGCCCACGGTGCTCGAGACCACCGCGCTCGGGGCCGCCTACCTGGCCGGGCTGCGCCTGGGCTGGTACCGCGACCTCGACGAGATCGCCGCGCTGTGGCAGTGCGAGCAGCGCTTCGCGCCGCGCATGCCGGAGTCCGAGCGGGAGCGTCTCTACCGTGGCTGGCTGGAGGCGGTGGAGCGGGTCAAGAGCGGCGCCTGAGGGCTTGCAAAACGCCGAGGATTCGGTAATATACGCATCCGTTGCCGGCGCTGAGTCGTCGGTGGCCGCGTCGAGATGATAGGCACAGCAGGACCATAGCTCAGTTGGTTAGAGCGCCACGTTGACATCGTGGAGGTCGGCGGTTCAAATCCGCCTGGTCCTACCAGCCTCTCGCCGCCACAGTTCCAGGACCATAGCTCAGTTGGTTAGAGCGCCACGTTGACATCGTGGAGGTCGGCGGTTCAAATCCGCCTGGTCCTACCAGACACGGAGACGCCCCCGCAGCCCTGCTTCGGGGGCGTTTCGCGTTGGGCCCCTTCCTGGCGGTGTGGAGGGTCAGGCCAGGCCGGTGTGTGCCATGAAGGTGGCCACCAGCGCCTCGATGCCGGCCTGGTCCTCGGGGCCGAAGCGCCCCCTGAGCGGGCTGTCCAGGTCCAGCACGCCCCACAGTCGTCCCTCGACCACCACTGGCACCACCAGCTCGGCATTGGAGGCGGCGTCGCAGGCGATATGGTCGGCCACGGCGTGGACGTCGTCGACGCGCTGGGTCCGGTGGGTGCGCGCCGCCGCGCCGCAGACTCCCTTCGAGAAGGGGATGGGGTGGCAGGCGGGCTTGCCCTGGAAGGGGCCCAGGCCGAGCATCTCGGGCGCGCGCTGCAGGTAGAAGCCGACCCAGTTCAGGTCGGGGATCTCCTGCATGATGAAGGCGCAGGTCTGGGCGCTGTTGGTCAGCCAGTCGCGGGTGTCGAGCAGGGCGGCCAGCTGGCGGTTCAGCAGCGAATAGTCGGGCGTCATCTCGGCTCCTTGAAACACAAGGGCCGGCCTTGCGGCCGGCCCTGTCACTCTTCTGGATAGAGGCGAGGCCTATTTCCAGCCGGGTACCGCCTGGGCGCCGAACAGCTCCTCGGCCTTGGCCTCGACCGCGTCGGTCTGGTAAGCCTTGACCAGCTGCTGGATCGCCTCGCGCTCCTCGTCACCGGCGCGCACCGCGATCAGGTTGACGTAGGGCGACTCGGGGCCCTCCTTGATCAGGGCGTCGTCCAGGGTCAGGCCGGCGGGCTGGGCGAAGGTGTTGTTGATGAAGGCCAGGTCGACGTCCGGCAGCACTCGCGGCAGCTGGGCGGCTTCGATCTCGCGGAACTCGAAGTCGCGCGGGTTCTCGACGATATCCAGCGGGGTGGCCTCGAGATTCTCCGGGTCGGCCAGCTCGATCAGCCCCAGGTTGTGCATCAGGATCAGGGCGCGACCCTCGTTGGAGGGGTCGTTGGGCAGGGCGATGGTGGCCCCGTCCGGCAGCGCCTCGATGCTGTCGTACTTCTCGGAGTAGGCGCCGATCGGGTAGACGAAGGTGTAGCCGGCGACGGCGAAGTCGTAGCCGCGGTCCTCGACCATGGAGCGCATGTAGGGCTCGTGCTGGTAGGCGTTGGCGTCCAGGCTGCCGTCGGCCAGGGCGGCGTTGGGGGTGACGTAGTCGGTGAACTCGATGATCTCCACCTCGAGGCCGTACTCGCGCTCGGCGATCTCGGCGGCGACCTCCATCACCTGGGTCTCGGGGCCGGCGACGGTGCCGACCTTGATGGCATGATTGTCGGCCAGGGCGCTGCCCAGGGGCAGGGTGGAGGCGAGCAGGGTGGCGAGCAGTGTCTTGCGCATGGAATCGCTCCTTGTGTGGTATCGACTCGATTGTAAAAGAATAAGCCGCATACTTTTAATAGATTTTTGGTATCAGCTGTGTCAAGGGCGGCTACTTGTGGTCGCTCTTGCGCACCAGATAATCCCCCAGGCTCTGGAAGCCCTGCACCATGACCACCAGGATCGCCACGGTGATCAGCATGATGGTGGGGTTGAAGCGATTGTAGCCGTAGCGGATGCCCAGGTCGCCCAGGCCGCCGCCGCCCACGGCGCCGGCCATGGCCGAGTAGCTCACCAGGGTCACGATGGTCACGGTGAGGGCGGTGAAGATGCCCCCGCGCGCCTCGGGCAGCAGCACCTTGTGGATGATCTGCCAGGGGGTGGCGCCCATGGACTGGGCGGCCTCCACGAGGCCCGGGTTGATCTCGTTGAGCGCCCCCTCCACCAGTCGGGCGATGAAGGGGATGGCGGCGATGGTCAGCGGCACGGCGGCGGCGTTGGTGCCGATGGAGGTGCCTACCAGCAGTCGGGTGAAGGGGATGATCGCCACCATCAGGATGATGAAGGGGATCGAGCGCCCGATGTTGGTGACCACCCCCAGCACGCCGTTGAGCACCGGCTGGGCCAGCACCTGCCCGGGGCGGGTGACATAGAGCAGCACGCCCAGCGGAATGCCCGCCAGGGCCGAGAGGGTGCCGGAGACGGCGACCATGTAGAGGGTGTCGAGGGTCGCCTTGAGGATCAGGTCAAGCATCGCGCTGGACATGGCCGAGCACCTCCACGTGCAGGTCATGGGATTCGAGGTAGGCGAGGGCCTCGCGGGTCTTCTCGGCGGGCCCCATCAGTTCGGCGATCATCAGCCCCAGGGTGCGCTCCTGGATCGACTCCACCTTGGCCTGCAGGATGCTGACGTCCACGCCGCACTCCCGGGCCAGGCGCGAGACCAGTGGGGTGGAGACGGTGTCGCCGGAGAAGGCCAGGCGCACCACCGGGTGGCTGTGCGTGCCGGGGGTCTCCTCGAGCCGCTCGATCAGCGCCCGGGGCGGCTCGAGCTTGAGGAAGTCGTTGAGGAACTCGCGCCCCAGCTGGGTCCGGGGGGCGGTGAAGAAGTCGCCCACCTCCGCCTCCTCGACGAGCTCGCCGTCCGAGATCAGGCTGACCCGGTGGCAGATCGACTTGACCACCTCCATCTCGTGGGTGATCAGCAGGATGGTCAGGCCGAGCTGCTGGTTGATCTCGCGCAACAGCGCCAGGATGGAGGCGGTGGTCTGGGGGTCCAGCGCCGAGGTGGCCTCGTCGCACAGCAGCACCTTGGGGCGGCTGGCCAGCGCCCGGGCGATCGCCACCCGCTGCTTCTGCCCACCAGAGAGCTGGGCCGGGTACTGGCTCGCCTTGTCGGCGAGGCCCACCAGCTCCAGCAGCGGGGTGACCCGCTCCCGGATCTCGGCGCGCTTCACGCCCATCAGCTCCAGCGGCAGGGCGACGTTGGCGAATACCGTGCGGTTGGTGAGCAGGTTGAAGTGCTGGAAGATCATGCCGATGCGATGACGCGCCTGGTTCAGCGCCGGGCGCGACAGGCCGGTGAGCTCCTGGCCGTCCACGGTGACGGTGCCGGTGGTGGGGCGCTCCAGCAGGTTGACGCAGCGGATCAGGGTCGACTTGCCGGCGCCGGAGAGGCCGATCACGCCGTGGATGCGGCCGGCGGGCACGTGGAAGTCGATCTTCTTCAGGGCCGGGACGGTCCGGGCGATGCCGCCGCCGCGCCCCTTGAGGACATAGGTCTTGGATACGTCGTGGAGTTCGATCATGGGGACCACCGCAGTGGGCGCCGAGGCGGGCGGTGCAGGATCGGGGGCAAAAAAAGGCCACCCTGGCGGGTGGCCATCAACGCTGGACACACCCTTTTAGCTGCACTTCACGCTATGCACAGGGCATGACGCGGGCGCCCGCAAGCCGGGTTCAAATCGGCGCCGTTCAATGTAGCGGGCAAGCATAGGGCCAGCCCGCCAGCCTGTCAATCGCGTCGACGAGTGCTCTGGCCCACGGCCGCCAATGCCGAAATATCCTTTGAAAAACCTGGCGATACTGGTGGATCCTGCGGCCGGCGCCGGCGATGGACGCGAGCCTCCCGAATTGCCTACACTCCTTCTCCTTTCCTCGCCCCGCCGTGGGCGTCAGCTGCCAGGAGCCGCCATGTTCACCGGTATTATCCAGGGCACCGCCGAGGTGGTGGCCATCCAGGAGGCCGAGGCCTTCCGCACCCATGTCGTCGCCCTGCCGGCGGCGCTGCGCCAGGGGCTCGAGATCGGTGCCTCGGTGGCGCACAACGGGGTCTGCCTCACGGTGACCGCCATCGAGGGCGAGCGTGTCAGCTTCGACCTGATGCGCGAGACCCTGAGGGTGACCAACCTGGGTGACCTGGCGGTGGGCGATCGCGTCAACATCGAGCGCGCCGCGCGCTTCGGCGACGAGATCGGCGGGCATGCCATGTCCGGGCACGTCATGGCAGTGGCCGAGCTGGTGGAGGTTGACGAGGCCCCCCACAACCGCCGCCTGTGGTTCGAGCTGCCCCATGCCCTGGGACGCTTCCTGTTCGACAAGGGTTACATCGGCGTCGACGGCGCGAGCCTGACCATCGGCGAGGTGCGCCCCGCCACGGCCGGCCACGGCCCGCGCTTCTGCGTCAACCTGATCCCCGAGACCCTGCATCGCACCACCCTCGGCGAGCGCCTGCCCGGCGACCGGGTCAACGTCGAGATCGATCCACAGACCCAGGCCATCGTCGAGACGGTGGAACGCCTGCTGGAGGCGCGCGGCCTCTGAAGCGTCGGGAAGGCGTTGGTGCCGCCGCTGGCGCCCGGCGTGGCAACCTCCTACCGTTGCTGACGTCATCGCCTCGCATCGCCGCGTGGCTTTGGTTACCATGTGCGGCTTTTCTTGCCGCCGGAACGTCCCGTCAACGCGCCCAGGAACCCGCCCCATGAAGAGCCTGATTGACAAGCAGTTCAAGCTGTCCGAGCACGACACCAGCATCAAGACCGAGGTCATCGCCGGGATCACCACCTTCCTGACCATGGCCTACATCATCTTCGTCAACCCCAGCATCCTCTCCGAGGCGGGCATGGACTACGGCGCGGTGTTCGTCGCCACCTGCCTGGCCGCGGCGCTGGGCTGCCTGGTGATGGGGCTGTGGGCCAACTATCCCATCGCCCAGGCGCCGGGCATGGGGCTCAACGCCTTCTTCACCTATGGCGTGGTGCTGGGCATGGGCTACACCTGGGAGGCGGCGCTGGGCGCGGTCTTCTTCTCTGGCCTGATCTTCTTCCTGCTCAGCATCTTCCGGGTGCGCGAGTGGATCATCAACTCGATCCCGCTCTCCCTGCGCTTAGGGATAGCCGCCGGCATCGGGCTCTTCCTGGCGATGATCGCCATGAAGAACGCCGGCATCGTGGTGGCCAACCCCGCCACCTTCGTCTCGGTGGGGGACCTCTCCGAGCCCTCGGCGCTCTATGCCCTGCTGGGCTTCTTCGTGATCACCGCGCTCTCCTATATGCGGGTGACCGGCGCGGTGATGATCGGCATCCTGGGCATCACCGTGCTGGCCATGGTGCTGGGCCACAACGAGTATGGCGGCCTGATGTCCATGCCGCCCTCCATCGCGCCGACGCTGATGGCGCTGGACCTGGCCGGGGCGCTGGACATCGCCATGCTCAGCGTGATCTTCGCCTTCCTGTTCGTCGACCTCTTCGACACCTCCGGCACCCTGATCGGCGTCGCCCACAAGGGCGGGCTGCTCGACAAGGACGGCAAGCTGCCGCGTATCGGGCGCGCGATGATGGCCGACAGCACCGCCTCCATGGCCGGTGCGGTGCTGGGCACCTCCACCACCACCAGCTACGTGGAGTCCACCGCAGGCATCGCCTCGGGCGGGCGCACCGGCCTCACCGCCGTGGTGGTGGCGGTGCTGTTCCTGATCAGCCTTTTCTTCGCCCCGTTGGCGGGCTCCATCCCGGCCTACGCCACCGCCGGCGCGCTGCTCTACGTGGCGGTGCTGATGGCCGGCAGCCTGGCCCACGCCAACTGGGAGGATCCCACCGATGCCGCACCGGTGCTGATCGCCGCCCTGGCCATGCCGCTGACCTTCTCCATCGCCGAGGGGATCGCCCTGGGCTTCATCAGCTTCGTGGCCATCAAGGCGCTCTCCGGGCGCTTCCGTGACCTCAACCCCGCGGTGATCGTGCTGGCCCTGCTGTTCGCCGCCAAGTTCCTGTTCCTCGACTGATCACCCACTACCGAGACCCGCCATGAGCATCTACGGCGACTACATCAAGTCCGTCATCCGCACCGTGCCCGACTGGCCGCAACCGGGGGTCAACTTCCGTGACATCACCCCGCTGCTGCAGAACAGCGCGGCCTTCCGCAAGCTGGTGGACAGCTTCGTGCACCGTTACCAGGAGATGGACATCGACGCCGTGGCGGCCATCGATGCCCGCGGCTTCATCGTCGGCGCGCCCCTGGCCTACGAGCTGGGCTGCAGCTTCGTGCCGGTGCGCAAGAAGGGCAAGCTGCCGTTCCGCACCATCAGCGAGACCTACACCCTGGAGTACGGCGAGGCCGAGGTGGAGCTGCACTCGGACGCCTTCCAGGCGGGCGATCGCATCCTGATCGTCGATGACCTGATCGCCACCGGCGGCACCATGCTGGCCGCCGCCAAGCTGATCAGCCGCAGCGGTGGCCAGGTGGTGGAGACCGCCACCATCGTCGACCTGCCGGACCTCGGCGGCTCGGCGCGCATCCGCGAGGCCGGCTACGGCGTCTTCGCGGTCTGTTCCTTCACCGAGGACGAGTGAGCCATGAGCAGCAACCGCTACCACCAGCACTTCACCGTCTCCTGGGACCAGCTGCACCGCGACGTGCGCGAGCTCTGCCATCGCCTGGTGGAGCGCGACTTCAAGGGCATCGTGGCCATCACCCGTGGCGGCCTGATTCCCGCCGCCCTGATCGCCCGCGAGCTCAACGTGCGGCTGATCGACACCGTCTGCATCAAGAGCTACGACCACATGGAGCAGGGCGGGCTCGACGTCATGAAGGGCGTCGACCACGACGGCGAGGGCTGGCTGCTGGTCGATGACCTGGTGGACACCGGCAAGACCGCCCGCAAGGTGCGCGAGATGCTGCCCAAGGCGCACTTCGTCACCGTCTATGCCAAGCCCGAGGGCAAGCCGCTGGTGGACCAGTACCTTACCGAGGTGGCCCAGGACTGTTGGATCCAGTTTCCCTGGGACATGGGCGTGGCCTACGTCGAGCCGCTGGCCGACCAGGTCCGGCGCTGAGGCGAGGAGGGCAGGCATGGCGGCACCGCTACCCGACAGCTGGCGGCAGTGGCTCGACGAGGAGTTCGAAGCACCCTACATGCAGGCGCTGCGCGACTTCCTGGCCGCCGAGAAGGCGGCCAGGAAGGTGATCTACCCGCACTCCTCGGAGTGGTTCCGCGCCTTCGAGCTCACCCCCCTGGACAGGGTCAAGGTGGTGATCCTGGGCCAGGACCCCTACCACGGGCCGGGCCAGGCCCACGGGCTCTGCTTCTCGGTGAAGCCCGGGGTGCGCATCCCGCCGTCGCTCGCCAACATCTACAAGGAGCTCGCCGACGACGTGGGCTTCCGCCCGGTGGCCCACGGCAACCTCGAGCACTGGGCGCGCCAGGGGGTGCTGCTGCTCAACGCCTCGCTGACCGTGGAGCAGGGCAACGCCGGCTCCCATCGCGGCCGTGGCTGGGAGACCTTCACCGACCGCGCCATCGAGGGGGTCAATGCCCACGCACCGCCCACGGTGTTCCTGCTGTGGGGCAGCCATGCGCGGAATAAGAGGGCGCTGATCGATGCCTCGCGCCACCTGGTGCTGGAGTCGCCGCACCCCTCGCCGCTCTCCGCCCATCGCGGCTTCTTCGGCAACCACCATTTCTCCCGGGCCAACGCCTTCCTGGTCGAACACGGCCGTGCGCCCATCGACTGGCAGCTGCCCGAGCGACCGGACGCGGGTTCGCCTTAACCTCCACGCGGGATGCGGGTAGAATGGCGCGCAATTTGTCACCCTGGTCCATCCGACCAAGGTCGATGCACCTTTCCGCCGCCAGTGACTGCCGTCGCACCAGTGAAAGAGGTCCTCCCATGAGCGTCCACGCCATCCAGCACCCCCTGGTCCAGCACAAGCTGGGCCTGATGCGCGAAGCCGGCATCAGCACCAAGAGTTTCCGCGAACTGGCCGGCGAGCTGGCCAAGCTGCTCACCTACGAGGCGACCCAGGACCTGGAGCTGGCGACCCAGGAGATCGATGGCTGGAGCGGCGAGAAGATCCCGGTGCAGCTGCTCAAGGGCAAGAAGGTCACCATCGTGCCCATCCTGCGCGCCGGGCTCGGCATGCTCGACGGCGTCACCGACCTGATCCCCAGCGCCCGCATCAGCGTGGTGGGCCTCTACCGCGACGAGGAGACCCTCGAGCCGGTGCCCTACTTCGCCAAGTTCGCGGGTGACCTCGACGAGCGCATGGCCATCGTGATCGACCCCATGCTGGCCACCGGCGGCACCATGGTGGCGACCCTGGACATGTTGCGCGAACGTGGCTGCAAGCAGATGAAGGTGATCGTGCTGGTGGCCGCCCCCGAGGGCATCAAGCGGGTGCAGGAGGCCTATCCCGACATCGAGATCTACACCGCCTCGGTGGACGACCACCTCGACGAGAATGGCTATATCGTGCCCGGCCTCGGGGACGCCGGCGACAAGATCTTCGGTACCCGCTGACCTCTCACCCTGCCTGTGCGACGGGGCGTGTTCATCTGTGAACACGCCCCGTCGTCGTTCCTGACCCTGCTCGCGGGATCCCGCGGCGACCCTCTGCGACAAAAGTTGTAGTCACTCTTTTTTCGCCAGTGTTTCAATTGCTTGCCTTGGAATGGTGGCTCCCCGGCGGCGAAAACCAAATTTTCGTTTATCAACATTAGTGTCAAGAAATCGCGCCTGTTCTATGCTGGCTGGACGTCGCTTTCGTCGCCATGCCACAACAACGAACAACCGAGACACGCCATGTCCCTGAGTCTTGAACATATCGATCTCAGCGTCGGAGGTGAGACGCATATCGCCGACGTCAGCCTCGAATTGGAGCCCGGCTCCTTCAATGTCCTGCTCGGCCGGACCCTGGCCGGTAAGACGACCCTGATGCGCCTCATGGCCGGCCTGGATACACCGACCCGTGGCCGCGTGAAGATGAACGGCGAGGACGTCTCCGGGGTCTCGGTACGACGGCGCAACGTCTCCATGGTCTACCAGCAGTTCATCAACTACCCCTCTCTGAGCGTCTACGAGAATATCGCCTCGCCGCTGAGGCTGGCCCGGGTGGCGGCAGCCGAGATCGATCGGCGCGTGCGGCAGACCGCCGAGATGTTGCATATCGAACATCTACTCGACCGCAAGCCCCTTGAGCTCTCCGGTGGCCAGCAGCAGCGCACCGCCATGGGCCGAGCGCTGGTCAAGGACGCCGACATCGTGCTGTTCGACGAGCCGCTGGTGAACCTCGACTACAAGCTGCGCGAAGGGCTGCGCGAGGAGTTGCGGGCCCTGTTCCGCGAGCGCAACTGCATTGCCGTCTATGCCACCACCGAGCCGGCCGAGGCGTTGGCGCTCGGTGGCCATACTGCCGTCCTCCACGAGGGGCGCCTGCTGCAATACGGCCGCAGCGAGGACGTCTACCATCGCCCGCTCACCCTGCAGACCGCGGAGCTCTTCTCGGAGCCGCCGATCAACGTGCTGCATGGCATCGTCTCCGGCAACGAGGTGACCTTCGATCGCGAGGTGCACTTCCCACTCAATGCCGACCTGAGCCGCCTGCTGCCCGGCGAGTACCGCTTCGGCGTGCGCCCGGCGCACATCTCGCTCACGCGTCGCGCCGAGGACGATATCGAAATCGTGATGGGCGTCGACATGGCCGAGATCAGCGGCTCCGAGACCTTCCTGCACGTCGCCGACGAGCGCTTTCATCTCACCGTGCACCTGGAGGGGGTACACGAGTTCGAGGTCGGCCAGGCGGTCAGGCTCTTCATCCCCGCCCACAAGGTCTACGCCTTCGACCGCCAGGGCGGCGTGGTGCACATTCCCACCCACCATGCGGGGAGGGGCTGAGATGGCAGAGATCACCCTCAAGGGCCTGGCGCACTCCTACCTTCCGGATCCCAAGGGTCCCGAAGACTACGCCATCCGCGAGATGGACCATGTCTGGCACCAGGGGGGCGCCTATGCGCTGCTCGGTCCCTCGGGCTGCGGCAAGTCAACCCTGCTCAACATCATCTCGGGGCTGCTGGAGCCTTCGGGGGGGGGAGGTGCTGTTCGATGGCGAGCGGGTCAACTCACTGCCGCCGGAGGCGCGCAACATCGCTCAGGTGTTCCAGTTCCCGGTGGTCTACGACACCATGACCGTCTTCGACAACCTTGCCTTCCCGCTGCGCAACATCGGCACGCCACCTGCCAGGATCAAGGAGCGGGTGCTCGAGGTGGCAGACGTCCTTGAACTGACCCCCCAGCTCAGGCGCAAGGCCAAGAACCTCACCGCCGACGAGAAGCAGAAGGTCTCCATGGGGCGCGGCCTGGTGCGCGACGATGTCTCGGCGATCCTCTTCGACGAGCCGCTGACCGTCATCGACCCCCAGCTGAAGTGGAAGCTGCGTCGCAAGCTCAAGGAGATCCATCGGCGCTTCAACATCACCATGGTCTATGTGACGCACGACCAGCTCGAGGCCTCCACCTTCGCCGACAGGATCGCGGTGATGTACGAAGGCCAGGTGGTGCAGTTCGGCACCCCCCGCGAGCTCTTCGAGGCTCCCAACCACACCTTCGTCGGCTACTTCATCGGCAGTCCCGGCATGAACTTCCTGCCTGTCGCCCTCGATGGCGACCGGGTGATGTGCGGCGAGACGCCGCTGGAAGTGGGCGAGGCGTTCGTGCGTTCACTCTCCGGGAGGCATTCGACCAACCTCAAGTTGGGGATCCGGCCGGAGTTCGTGGCGGTGCATGCCGAGGAGGTCCCCGATGCCATGCTGGCCGAGGTGCTCGACATCCAGGACCTGGGTACCTACGCCATCCTCTCCCTGCGCCTGGGTGAGCAGAGGCTCAAGGCCCGCGTGGAGGAGGACGAGCCACTCCCGCACAAGAAGGCCTGGCTGCGCTTCCCCTCCGACCGGCTGGGGCTCTATGTCGACGAATATCGGGTGGAGGTGTCTCCATGAACCACAAGGTCTACAACAACCGCGCCTGGTGGCTGATCCTGCCCATGCTGCTGCTGGTCGCCTTCTCGGCCATCATTCCGCTGATGACGGTCGTGAACTACTCCGTCCAGGATGTCTTCGACACCCACACCCGCTTCTTCACCGGGGTGGAATGGTTCGAGGCGACCCTCAATGACCCCGCCCTGCAGATGGCGCTGTTGCGGCAGTTCGCCTTCTCCTTCACCGTGCTGGCGATCGAGGTGCCGCTGGGCATCGGCATCGCACTGCTGATGCCCAAGCGGGGCTGGCAGGCCTCGGCGGTATTGATACTCGTCACCATGCCCCTGCTGATCCCGTGGAACGTGGTGGGCAGCATCTGGCAGATATTCACTCGTGGTGATATCGGCCTGATGGGCTGGGGGCTGCGCGAGCTGGGCTACGGCTACAACATCACTCGTAGCGCCACGGATGCCTGGGGCACCATCATCCTGATGGATGTCTGGCACTGGACGCCGCTCATCGCACTGCTCTGCTACAGCGGCCTACGCTCCATCCCGGATGCCTACTATCAGGCGGCGCGCATCGATCGCGCCTCCCAGTGGGCGGTCTTTCGCTATATCCAGTTGCCCAAGCTGACCAACGTGCTGGTCATCGGCGTGCTGCTGCGCTTCATGCATTCCTTCATGATCTACGCCGAACCCTTCGTGCTGACCGGCGGGGGGCCCGGCAGCTCCACCACCTTCCTCAGCCAGTCCCTCACCACCATGGCGATCGGCCAGCAGGATCTGGGACCCTCCGCGGCGTTCTCGATCATCTACTTCCTGATCATCCTGCTGGTCTGCTGGGTCTTCTACACCGCCATCATGAACCTGCAGAAAGACAAGCAGCAAAAGGGGACCTGACATGAACCGCAGCCTGCCGACCACCCCCGAGGCCGTGCGCGAGCGCGCCGCCCGGAACGACAATCTCCGCCGCCGTCAGGCCCGGTCCGCTTCACGCCAGTGGCGCCGCCGTGGCCTGATGACCGCCTACATCGTTTTCGTCCTGCTGCCGATCTACTGGCTGCTCAACATGTCGCTCCAGTCCAACAGCGAGATCCTCGGCGGCCTGACGCTATGGCCCCAGGACGTCACCCTGGAGCACTACGCCAAGATCGTCACCGAGTCGAGCTGGTACATGGGTTACGTGAACTCGATCGCCTACGTGGTGATGAACATGCTGATCAGCATCAGCGTGGCCCTGCCGGCGGCCTACGCCTTCAGCCGCTACCGCTTCATCGGTGACAAGCACCTTTTCTTCTGGCTGTTGACCAACCTGATGGCCCCGCCCGCGGTGTTCCTGCTGCCCTATTTCCAGCTCTACTACACCGTGGGGCTATTCGACACCCATGTCGCCGTGGCGCTGGCCCACTGCCTGTTCAACATCCCCCTGGCGGTGTGGATCCTCGAGGGCTTCATGAGCAGCGTGCCTAAGGAGATCGACGAGACCGCCTTCATCGATGGCTACAGCTTCCCCCGCTTCTTCGTGAAGATCTTCATCCCCATGATCAGCTCCGGCATCGGCGTGACACTGTTCTTCCTGTTCATGTTCTCCTGGGTGGAGCTGCTGCTGGCCAGTACCCTCACCGCCACCAATGCCCAGCCCATCGGCTCGGTGATGACCCAGACCAAGGGCGCCTCGGGCATCGACTGGGGCGCGCTCTCCGCGGCCGGAGTGCTGACCATCCTGCCCGGCATCGTCGTCGTCTACTTCGTGCGCAATCATATCGCCAAGGGCTTCGCCCTGGGCCGGACCTGAGAGGAGCGTGTCATGGAATGGATGGTATGGACCACGCCCGCGGCGATCTTCTTCGCAACCATCGCCGCCCTCCTGCTTGGCATGACCGCCTGGGAGATTGCCTCTCCCACGGTGGAGCGCAAGGGCTTCCTGCCGATCGCCACCACCCGCGGTGACCGTCTGTTCATCGGGCTGGTCTGCGCGGCCTACATCCACCTGGTGGTGGTGGGCTTCACCCCGTTCAACCTCTGGCTGGCGCTGGCCGTCTCGATCCTGTGGCTGGTGATCCTGATGCGCTGGGGCTGACAGAAACGCACGGAGCCGAATGACACAAGGTTCATGGACGAACCCTCACAACCCAAGAGGTCAACATGAAAGCGACAACAATGCGACTCTCTCTGCTGGCGGCCGGCGTCACGCTGGCCAGTGGCGCCCTGCACGCCGACAACCATGATGCCCGTGCCATCGCCGAGCGGCTGGTGGACGAACACTTCCAGAACTCGACCCTTACCCGTGAGGAGCAGATCGAGGAGCTGCTGTGGTTCGCCGAGGCGGCCGAGCCGTTCCGCGACATGGAGATCAACACCGTCGCCGAGGGCCTGACCACCCACATCTACGAGCGCGATGTGCTGGCCGAGGCCTTCAGCGAGCTGACCGGGATCGACATCACCCACAACATCATCGGCGAGGGGGATGTCGTCAACAACATGCAGACCCAGATGCAGTCGGGGCGCAACATCTACGACGGCTACGTCAACGACTCCGACGCCATCGGTACCCACATCCGCTACGGCACCACCATCAACCTCACCGAGGCGATGGCGAACGAGTGGGCCGACTACACCCTGCCGACTCTGGACCTCGATGACTTCATCGGGCTGCAGTACGTCACGGGTCCCGATGGCAGCGTCTACCAGCTCCCCACCCAGCAGTTCGCCAACCTGTACTGGTTCCGCTATGACTGGTTCCAGCGCGAGGACTTCCAGCAGCAGTTCCGCGACATCTACGGCTACGATCTCGGGGTCCCCACCAACTGGACGGCCTACGAGGACATCGCCGAGTTCTTCTCAGAGCACGTCGGCGAGATCGACGGCGAGACGGTCTACGGGCACATGGACTATGGGCGTCGCGACCCCTCGCTGGGCTGGCGCTTCCACGACTCCTGGCTCTCCATGGCCGGCATGGGTAGCCCCGGCGTGCCCTTCGGCAACCCGGTGGACGACTGGGGGATCCGCGTCAACGAGGCAAGCGAGCCGGTGGGCGCCAGCGTCAGCCGCGGCGGCGCCACCAACGCCCCGGCCTCGGTGTTCGCCGTCACCAAGATGGTGGAGTGGCTGGACAAGTATGCACCCCCCGAGGCCCGGGGCATGACCTTCGGGGAGGCGGGACCGGTGCCTGCCCAGGGCAACGTCGCTCAGCAGATCTTCTGGTACACCGCCTTCACTGCCGACATGACCGACCCCTCCCTGCCGGTCACCGATGACGAGGGCAATCCCAAGTGGCGCATGGCGCCGTCGCCCACCGGGCCCTACTGGGAGGAGGGCATGAAGGTCGGCTACCAGGACGTAGGGGCCTGGACCTTCTTCGACTCCACGCCTGAGGATCGTCGCACCGCCGCCTGGCTGTTCGCCCAGTTCACCGTATCCAAGACGGTGTCGCTGGAGAAGCTGATGGCGGGCCTGACGCCGATCCGCGAGTCCGATATCTTCTCCGAGCAGATGACCGAGATGGCCCCCAAGCTCGGTGGACTGGTGGAGTTCTACCGCAGCCCCAACGAGTCCAACTGGACGCCGTCCTCCACCAACGTTCCGGACTATCCACGGATGGCCCCGCTGTGGTGGCAGAACTTGGCGCCGGCGGTCAGCGGCGATATCTCACCGCAGGAAGCGCTGGATAACCTTGCCGGGGATCTCGACAGCATCATGGCACGCCTGGCCCGTGCCGGGGTCTTCGCCGTCTATGCCCCCAACCTCAACGAGGAGCGGGATCCCCAGGAGTGGCTCGACGAGCCGGGCGCGCCCAAGGCCAAGCTCGCCGACGAGCGCCCCCAGGGCGAGACCGTGCCCTATGACGAGATGATGGAGGCGTGGATGGCCGCCGGCACCCGCTGAGTCGCAGGGTGGGCGGTCCGCCGCCCACCCCTCGCGACCCTCACAGGCACTCTTCGCCGAGTCATTCTTCAGTGACGGACGGGCCCCGCACGGTAGGCGCCGTGCGGGGCCCTCTTGCTTCCAGGGGGCATACGATGCAACTCAGAGAGACCCAGCTCAGCCGCCTGCCGGCACGCTGCCACGACGTGCTGGTGGTGGGGGGCGGCATCAACGGGGCCGCGGCGGCCGCCGCCCTGAGCGGCCAGGGCGCCAGCGTCGCGCTGATCGACAAGGGCGACTTCGCCGGCAGCACCAGCATGCACTCCTCCAACCTGGTGTGGGGGGGCATCAAGTATATGGAGAGCGGCGACTTCGGCCTGGTGCGCAAGCTCTGTCGCAGTCGCAACCACCTGATCCAGAGCTATCCCTCATCGGTACAGGAGATCCGCTTCCTGACCACGATCCACCGGGGATTTCGCCACCACCCTCTGGTGCCTTGGGCCGGCAGCTGGCTCTACTGGCTGATGGGGAACGCCTTCACCCGGCGTCCGTACTACATGCGCCCGGCGACCCTGAAGGCCCGCGAGCCGATCATCGACACCTCAAGCGCCGTGGGCGGCTTCGAGTACTCCGATGCCTACCTCCACGACAACGACGCGCGCTTCGTCTTCAACTTCGTGCGCGGCGCCCTGGACTTCGGCGCCGCGGCGGTCAATTACGTGGAGTATCTCTCCTCTCGTCGCGAGGCGGGCATCTGGGTGACCCGGGCCCGCGATGTCGTGACCGACGAGACCTTCGAGATCCGCTCGCGGGTGCTGATCAACGCCGCCGGGCCCTGGGTCGATGACCTCAACCAACGGGCCGAGCAGCGTACCGAGCATCACCATGTCTTCTCCAAGGGGATCCACCTGATCGTGCCTCGGCTCACCGAGCAGCGGCGCGTGCTGGCCTTCTTTGCCGACGATGGCCGCCTGTTCTTCGTCATTCCCATGGGGCCGCGCACCTGCATCGGAACCACCGACACCCGGGTCGAGAGCCCCTCGGTGACGGTCACCGAGGAGGACGTGGCCTTCGTGCTGGACAACATCAACAAGCGCCTCGCCCTGCCGCGCCCCCTGGGTAAGCAGGACATCATCGCCACCCGCTGTGGGGTGCGGCCGCTGGCGGTCAAGCCGGCCGGGGAGGGCGAGCGGGACTTCCTTAACCTGTCGCGCAAGCACGCCATCGACCTAGACCGTGAGCGGTCCCACCTCAGCATCTTCGGCGGCAAGCTGACCGACTGTCTCAACGTCGGCGAGGAGGTGGTGGAGGCGGTCAGGGGACTCGGCATCGAGTTGCCCGACGCGGGCCGTCGATGGTATGGCGAGCCCGACGCGACGGTGCGCGACGCCTTCCTGCGGGAGGCGGGCGAGATGGGCCTCGACGCCCGCACCGCGGCCCATGCCTCGGAGCCGATAAGTCACCGGCTGTGGCGGCGCTATGGTGATCAGGCCTTCGACCTGCTGGCGGCGATCCGCCGGGACCCCCACCAGGCCGAGGTGCTCATCGAGGGTACCGAGTACCTGAGAGTGGAGCTTACCCAGGCCCGGGAGCGCGAGATGGTCACTCGCCTGGAGGACCTGCTGCGGCGGCGCTCCAAGATCTCGCTGGTGGTCTCCGAGGCCTCCATCGCCCGCTCCGCGGGACTGGCGGAGGCCTGCGAGGCGCTGTTCGGCGACGCCGCCCGCGAGCGCCTCGACGAGTACCTCGAGACGCTCGCGGCCGGGCCGGCATGAGACGAGGGTGGAAGGGGGGCGCCGGATCTTCGTGTCGGCCGGTAGGGCTGCTAGAATGCCGCGCGATCGCCTTCCCCCCGCCTTTCGCTACTGGAGCCCGCCATGACCGATACCGCGGCCGCACGGCCCGCCGACTCCCTCCCACGCACGCTGCTCACCGGCGTGCAGATGCTGTTCGTGGCCTTCGGCGCTTTGGTGCTGGTGCCGCTGCTCACCGGGCTCGACCCCAGCGTAGCGCTGTTCACCGCCGGCGTCGGCACCCTGGTGTTCCACGGCGTGACCCGGGTCAGTGTGCCGGTGTTCCTGGCCTCGTCCTTCGCCTTCATCGCCCCGATCCAGGGCTCCATCGCCAGCTTCGGGGTCTCGGCCACCCTGGGCGGGCTGATGGCAGCCGGCCTGGTCTATGTGGCGATCTCCCAGGCGGTGCGCCTCAAGGGCACCGGCTGGCTGCATCGCCTGCTGCCGCCGGTGGTGGTGGGCCCGGTGATCATGGTGATCGGCCTGGCGCTCGCGCCCGTCGCGGTGGATATGGCCACCGGCGAGACCAGCGACCATATCGGCTATGGCCAGGCGCTGGTGCTCTCCATGGTCAGCCTGCTGGTGACCCTGGTGCTGGCGGTGTTCGGCCGCGGCATCGTGCGGCTGGTGCCGATCATGGGGGGGGTCCTCACCGGCTACCTGCTGGCGCTGGTCATGGGCCTGGTGGACTTCACGCCGGTGCGCGAGGCTGGCTGGCTGGCGTTGCCCGCCTTCACCGCGCCGAGCTTCCACTGGGCGGCGATCCTGTTCATGATCCCGGTGGCGATCGCCCCGGCGGTGGAGCATATCGGCGACATGATCGCCATCGGTTCGGTGACCCGCAGGAACTACCTGGAGAAGCCGGGCCTGCACCGCACCCTGCTGGGCGACGGCCTGGCCACCACCGCGGCGGCGCTGTTCGGCGGCCCGCCCAACACCACCTACTCCGAGGTGACCGGGGCGGTGACCCTGACCCGCGCCTTCGACCCGCGCATCATGCTGGTGGCGGCCTGTACCGCCATCGCCCTGGCCTTCGTGGCCAAGCTGGGGGCGCTGCTGCAGACCATCCCCGGGCCGGTGGTGGGAGGCATCATGACCCTGCTGTTCGGCTCCATCGCCGTGGTGGGCATGAACACCCTGGTGCGCGCCGGCCACTCGCTGACCGCGCCGCGCAACCTGGTGGTGATCTCGCTGATCCTGGTGTTCGGCATCGGCGGCATGCAGGTGGGCGGCGGCCAGTTCACCCTGCAGGGGGTGAGCCTGGCCGCCTTGGTGGGCATCGTGCTCAACTGGGTGCTGCCGGGCGCTGAGGAGGACGAGTAGGTCAGTCCCGATAGCGGCGTGTCAGGTCACCGTAGGCGTCGACGCGGCGGTCTCGCAGGTAGGGCCAGATACGCCGCACGTCCTCGCCGCGGCCCATGTCCAGGGTCACCAGCAGGCGCTCGGCCTGGGTGCCGGCGTGGGCCAGCAGCTCGCCCTGGGGCCCGGCGATGAAGCTGCCGCCCCAGAAGTCGACGCCGCGCCCGACCCCGGAGTGGTCCGGCTCGTGGTCGACGCGGTTGGCCACCACCACCGGCACGCCGTTGGCCACCGCATGGCTGCGCTGGATCAGGGTCCAGGCGTCCTTCTGGCGGGCCTTCTCGGCATCGTCGTCGGCAGGGTCCCAGCCGATGGCGGTGGGGTAGAGCAGAAGCTCCGCCCCGGCCAGGGCCATCAAGCGTGCCGCCTCCGGGTACCACTGGTCCCAGCACACCAGCACGCCGAGCCGCCCCACCGAGGTGTCGATGGGGGCGAAGCCCTGTCCGGCGCCGTCGGCATCCCCCGGGGTGAAGTAGAACTTCTCGTAGAAGCCGGGATCGTCGGGGATATGCATCTTGCGGTACTGGCCCACGGCGCCGCGCTGGCGGTCGTAGACCACCGCGGTGTTGTGGTAGAGGCCGGCGGCGCGGCGCTCGAAGAGCGAGCCCACCAGCACGATGTCGAGCTCGGCGGCGAGCGCGGCGAGCCGGCTGCCGGTGGGGCCGTCCAGGGGCTCGGCCAGGTCGAAGAGCTCGGTGTCCTCGTACTGGCAGAAGTAGTGGGTGGCGTGCAGCTCCTGGAGCATGACCAGCTCGGCGCCGGCGGCGGCCAGCTCGCGGATGCCGGCCTCGCTCTCGGCGAGGCTTTTGGCCTTGTCGGGCCAGGCTGGCTGCTGGACCAGGCCGACCTTCAGATGGCGTGGCATGAGAGCGTCTCCTTCGATTCAGTTCTTGGCCTGGGCGAGGCTGCCACTGGGCAGCTGCATGGTCAGGCAGTGCAGGCTGCCGTGCTGTCGGATCACGCTGCGACAGTCGATGGGCACGATATCGCGGCCCGGGAAGGCCTCGGCCAGGGCCGCGAGGGCCCGGGCGTCGGCGGCGTCGGCGTAGGTGGGCACCAGCACGGCGCCGTTGAGGATCAGGAAGTTGGCGTAGGTGGCCGGCAGCCGGTGGCCATCCTCCGGGTCGTGGCAGGGCGCCGGCCAGGGCAGGGGGATCAGCCGGTAGGGCTGGCCGTCGGCACGCCGTAGCGCCCTGAGCTCCGCCTCCATGGCGGCAAGCGCCGGGTAGTGGGGGTCCCGGGCGTCGTCGCAGCGTACGTAGGCGATGGTGCCGGGGTCGCAGAAGCGCGCCAGGGTATCCACGTGGCTGTCGGTGTCGTCCCCCTCGAGATGGCCGTTGGCCAGCCACAGCACCCGGGTCACGCCGAAGTCCTGGTGGAGCCACTCCTCCACGGCGCGGCGGTCGAGGCCGGGGTTGCGGTTGGGGTTGAGCAGGCACGCCTCGGTGGTCAGCAGGGTACCCTCGCCGTCGCTCTCGATGGCGCCGCCCTCCAGTACCAGGCCACGCTCGCTGACCGGGCAGGCGTAGGCGCCGGCTGCGGCGAGGCGGCGGGTCAGGGTGTTGTCCCTGGCGGCGGGAAACTTACCGCCCCAGCCGGTGAACACATAGTCGTTCAGTACCAGCTTGCCGTCGCACTCCACGGCCAGGGGGCCATGGTCGCGGGCCCAGGTGTCGTCCGCCTCGGCGACCATCAGCGTCAGCCGCTCGGCAGGGACACCCAGCAGGGAGAAGCGTCGCGCGAGGTGGGTGCGGACAAGCGTGGTGGGCACGCTGATCAGCACCCCCTGGTAGCGGGTGATGGCGACCACCATCGCCTCCAGGGTCGCCTCGATGCGTTCCAGCATCGGCGCCCAGTCGCTCTCCGGGCCGGGCCAGGTCAGTTGGACGGCATCCTGAGGATGCCACTCGGGGAGCAGGCGTATGGCCATCGGGTCGGTCCAGATTGTGAATGTGTCAGGCGGCGAATGTAGGCGGCCCGGTCGCATGATGCAAGCGCTCCACCGTGGAGCAGACCGGGCTATATCATGGTGCGGCGAGACACGTGCAAATCCCGTGGATTAGCGCTTCCCGGCGATGCAGCGCCAAGGCAAAAGCCTTACCATGGGCGCCCGTCACCGGGCTACAGGGCTCTCGCCGCGACAAGGAACGCCAACATGCTGGACAGACTTCCCTTCCTGATCGGGTTGCGCTACGTGCGCGCCAAGCGCCGCAACCACTTCATCTCCTTCATCTCGCTGACCTCCATGCTGGGGCTGATGCTCGGCGTGGCCGTGCTGATCCTGGTGCTCTCGGTGATGAACGGCTTCGACCACGAGCTGCGCACCCGCATCCTGGGCATGGTGCCTCATGCCAAGATCGAGTCGCGCACCGGCATGGTGGAGTGGGAGGCCCTGGCCGAGCGGTTGATGCAGCGCGAGCGGGTGATCGGCGCGGCCCCCTATGTGGAGCAGCAGGGCATGTTCTCGGTGGGGGGCAACAACCAGGGCGCCATGGTCAACGGCATCCACCCCGACTGGGAGGACCGCGTCTCGATCATCGGCGAGCACATGCGCGAGGGGAGCCTTGCCGACCTCGCGCCCGGCGAGTGGAACATCGTGCTGGGGTCGATCCTGGCCCGCCGCCTGGGCGTGGGGGTGGGCGATCGGGTCACCCTGCTGGTGCCCGAGGCCTCCATCACCCCGGCGGGGGTCTTCCCGCGGCTCAAGCGTTTCACCGTCAGCGGCATCTTCAGCGTCGGCGCCGAGCTCGACGCCGGCCTGGCCTATGCCCATATCGAGGATATGCAGACCCTGGCGCGCCTGGGTGACGCCGTGGGCGGCCTGCGCCTGGAGCTCGACGACCTCTTCGCGGCGAGCGCCGTGACCCGCTCGATCGTCAACGACCTGGGGGTCGGCTACCGCGGCTATGACTGGACCTACTCCCACGGTAACCTCTTCCAGGCGATCCAGATGGAGAAGCGCATGATCGCGCTGCTGCTCACCGTGATCATCGCCGTGGCGGCCTTCAACATCGTCTCCACCCTGGTGATGGTGGTCACCGACAAGCACGCCGACATCGCCATCCTGCGCACCATCGGCGCCACACCGCGCTCGATCATGGGCATCTTCGTGGTGCAGGGGCTCGCCATCGGGGTGATCGGCATCCTGGTCGGGGTGGGTCTCGGGGTGCTGCTGGCGCTGACAATCGCCGACCTGATCGGCTGGGTCGAGTCGGCGTTCGGTATCCAGTTCCTCGACGCCGGGGTCTACTTCATCAGCGACCTGCCATCGCGGCTGCACTGGGAGGATGTGGGCAACATCGTCGTCGCGGCGCTGGGCCTGACCTTCCTCTCCACCCTCTATCCCGCCTGGCGCGCCGCGCGGGTCCAGCCGGCGGAGGTGCTGCGCTATGAGTGAGGCACGCCGCGAATTCGCCCCCCATCAGGAGACGCCCATGCAACGCGCCGCCGGCCAGACGATGCTCGAGTGCCACGACCTGACCCGAACCTACCGCGAGGGGCCCCAGGACATCACCGTGCTCGATGGCCTGGTGCTGACCGTGGCCGCCGGCGAGCGGGTGGCCATCGTTGGCAGCTCCGGCTCCGGCAAGACCACGCTGCTCAACCTGCTGGGCGGCCTCGACCGCCCCAGCCGCGGCGAGGTGCGCATCGCCGGCGAGCCGCTCTCGGCGCTGGGGGAGGCCGCCCTGGGGCGCTTCCGCAATCGCCATATCGGCTTCGTCTACCAGTTCCACCACCTGCTCGCCGAGTTCACCGCGGTGGAGAACGCCGCCCTGCCGCTGATCGTGCGCGGCCTTGGCAAGAAGGCGGCGGAGGACCGCGCCATGGCGCTGCTGGAGAAGGTGGGCATGGCCTCCCGCGCCGATCACAAGCCGGGCGAGCTGTCGGGCGGGGAGCGCCAGCGGGTGGCCATCGCCCGCGCCCTGGTCACCGACCCCAGCCTGGTGCTGATGGACGAGCCCACCGGGAACCTCGACCAGCACACCGCCGCAGGGATCCTTGCGCTGATGGACGAGCTGGCGCGCACCACCGCCTGCGCCTTCGTCATCGTCACCCACGACCCGGCGCTCGCCGCCCATCAGGACCGTGTCATGCGTCTCGACGAGGGGCGACTGACCGAGCAGCCACGCGAGGGCGCCTGACGCCCGGTAACGTCTCCCCGACCCTGGCAACGCGGCCACCCCTCGAGGCGGCGCGCGTCTCGGGCCGGGGTCAGGCCTCGCGGCAGGCGCGGCGACGCCGCCGTCGCGCCTTCCAGCTGCGCGAGACCTGCCAGCGCCACAGCAGGCGGATGGCCAGGTTGCCGAGCAGGGCCAGCGCCACGGCGGTGACAACCGAGCCCAGCGCCAGGGCCGGCAACAGGTCACCTAGCCGCTCGGCGACCCACTGGGCCGAGAGACGGTCGGGGGCCTCCCGAGCCGGCACCTGCATCAGCCAGCTGCCGAGGCGGTAGTTGGCATAGAAGATCAGCGGCATGGTCAGCGGGTTGGTGACCCACACCAGCCCCACCGCGAGGGGCAGGTTGCAGCGCGCCAGCCAGGCGCCGCCGGCCGCCACGGCCATCTGGAAGGGAATCGGCAGCATGGCGCTGAACAGCCCCACCGAGAAGGCGTTGGCGACGCTGCGCCGGCTCAGCACCCACAGCGCGGGGTTGCCGATCAGCCCCTCCATGAAGCGCAGCGAGCGCTGGCGCCTCAGGGTCTCGGGGTGGGGCAGGTAGCGCTGTAGCAGGCGGCGCGGCATGGCGTGGGCTCGCGGAGTCGTCACCTCGCCTATTATCCATAGATGGAAAGGGCGCCGCACCCGCGGCCCCTGCCGGTGGGGCCATGTCGGCGGGTAGGTACGCTTGAGGCTGTTCCGGCGACTGGCCTTCGAGGGGGTGCTGTGAACCCCTCCCTGGGCGCTACCTCGGCCGTCCCTGGTCCTCGGACCCCCTCTACGACCAGTCCCCGGCGCCTCTCGCGTCTTGTTCACCAGGCCAGCTCCATCTGGTATGACGCCATCGGAGCCGCAAGATGGGTAAGGGATGGGCACTGCCCCTGGCCCTCGCCGTGCTGGCGGGGGTGGGGCTCGGTCACGGCGACCCGCCGGGCCTCGTCGAGGGGCTGGCGGTGGTGCTGCTGCTGGCCCTGGCCGCGCGCCGGCCCGGGCGGCTCGTGCTGCTGCTGGTGGTCGCCTGGACGGCGGGCGGGGTGCTCTCGGCGCGTCACGCCGAATTGCCGGCGGGGCTCTCCGGGGTCGACCTGGCGGTGGAGGGGCGGCTGGCCTCGGTGGCACCCCAGGGGCGGCTCACCCGCCTGGTCCTGGAGGTGGACCGCTGCCGTCCCCTGACCCCTGGAAGGCTGCCTTGCGAAGCCCTGGAACGGCTGCGCCTCAACGCCTACGGGGCGCCGCCCATGGCGGCCGGGGAGCGCTGGGCGCTCGGCGTGCGGCTGCGCCCGCCTCACGGGCTCGCCAACCCCGGCACCTTCGACTACCGCGCCTGGCTGTGGCGCGAGGGCTTCCACGCCACCGGCTATGTGCGTGACGCCCCTCCGCCTCGCCGCCTGGCCGAGGCGGGTGTCTCGCCGCGGCGACTGGCGCTGGACTTCCTCGACGCCAGGCCGCTGCCGGAGCGGGCCGCGCGCTGGCTGGCGGCCCTGACCCTGGGCGCCGACCAGCGGCTCGTCGACGACGACTGGGAGCTCCTCAACGCCAGCGGTACCACCCACCTGGTGGTGATCTCCGGACTCCATGTGGGCCTGGCGGCCGGTGCCGCCCTGCTGCTGGGGCGCGGCCTGGCGCGCCTGGCCACGCCCGGGCGCTGGCGGCTGGCGGTGTGGCCCTGGTGGCTGGCCGCCGCTGTCGCCTCCGCCTATGCCGGGCTGGCGGGGCTCGAGCCGCCGGCCCTGCGCGCCCTGATCATGACCCTGGTGGGGCTCTGGGTGGCGAGCGGGCGCCACGCCCCGGGCCCCTGGCAGGGCTGGTGGCTGGCCCTCGCCCTGGTGCTGCTGCTCGACCCCCTGGGTGCCTGGCGGCCCGGGCTGTGGCTCTCCTTCGGGGCGGTGGCGGTGCTGATCCTGATCTGGCAAGGCCGGCCGCGTCCGCGTGGCTGGCGCGGCTGGCTGTGGGGCCTGGTGCGCACCCAGCTGCTGCTGGCGCCGGCCATGGCGGGGGCGGTGCTGCTGGCCTTCGGCCGCCTGGCCCCCGCCGCCCCGCTTGTCAATCTCGTCGCCGTGCCGCTGGTGGGCAGCCTGATGGTGCCCCTCGGCCTGCTGGGCTGGCTGCTGGCGCCGCTGGGGCCGCCCGCCGAGCTCTGCTGGTGGGGCTTCGCCTGGCTCGCCGAGGGGCTGGCCCGCCTGCTCGAGACCGCGGTGGCGTGGCTGCCGGCCTGGCAGCCGGCGCCCGCCCTGGGGCTGCCGCTGGCGCTGGCGCTCTTGCTGCTGGGTGGCCTCTGGGGGGTGCCGGGGCTGGACGCGCGCCTGCGCCTGGTGGCGACACTGGCGCTGGCCCTGCTGCCGGCACTGTGGCGACCGGCGACGCCGGCCCACGGCGAGCTCGAGGTGCGGGTGCATGACGTGGGGCAGGGGCAGCTGGTGGAGCTGGTCACCGCTAACCAGCGGCTGCTCTACGACACCGGCCCCCGCTTCGGCTCGGGCTTCACGCCGCTGGAGACGCTGTGGCCGGCGGGGCAGCGCTTCGATGCCGTGATCGTCAGCCACGACGACGTCGACCACGCCGGCGGCGTGGCGGCCCTCGAGGCGTCGCACCGGGTCGCGCGCTTCCTTGCTCCGCCGGGGGCGGAGCTCGCCGGCGAGCCATGTGTCGCCGGTCGCGAGTGGGAGCGCGACGGCGTGCGTTTCCGGCTGCTGTGGCCACCCCCCGGGGAGGCGGGTCGCGTCGACAACGACCGCTCCTGCGTGCTCGAGGCGGTGGCGGGGCCGCATCGGCTGCTGCTCACCGGCGACCTGGGGGCGGCCGGCGAGCGGCGCCTGCTGAGTGAGGTCGGCGGACCCGTGGCGCTGCTGCTAGCCGGCCATCACGGCAGCGCCACCAGCTCGACCCCGGCGCTGGTGGCGGCGCTCGCCCCGCGCCATCTGGTCTACAGCGTGGGGCGCCATAACCCCTTCGGCCATCCCGCCGCCGAGGTGGTGCGCCGCTTCCGCGCTGCCGGGGCCTGCCAGTGGAGCACCGCCCTGGACGGGGCCCTGCGGTTTCGCCTGGGTGGTGCCGGCCTGCCCACGCCGCAGGCGGCGCGCGCCTCGGCGAGGCCCGGTGTCGGTTGCCCCCGCCTTGCGGTAGAATCGCCGCCATAGGCAGGCGGTCCGCCAGCAGGACGCCCACGGGGAGGAAGCGCGCATGGACATGATGGAGGCCCTGATCGCCGGCGGCTGGCTGATGCTGCCGCTGCTCGGCTGCTCGCTGCTGGCCACGGTGATCATCATCGAGCGCCTGTGGACGCTGCGTGCCGGGCGCATCGCACCGCGCGGGCTGGGGCAGGAGGTGTGCACCCTGATCACCCGCGGGCAGGTCAACCTCTACTGGCTGGAGAGCCACTCGCCGCTGGGCGGCGTGCTCGCCGCCGGGCTGCGCAACGCGCGCCTGGGCCACGAGCAGGTGAGGGCACGCCTGACCGAGGCCGCCACCGCGGTGATCCACGACATGGAGCGCTTCCTGAGCCCGCTGGGCACCATCGCCGCCATCGCCCCGTTGATCGGCCTGCTGGGCACCGTGGTGGGCATGATCGAGGTGTTCTCGGTGATCGTCTCCGGCGACGGGGCGAGCCGCACCGCGGACCTGGCCGGGGGCATCTCCCGGGCCCTGGTCACCACCGCGGCGGGCCTCACCGTGGCGATCCCGGCGCTGATGTTCCATCGCTACTTCCAGCGCCGGGTGGAGGACATCACCGTGCGCATGGAGGAGCAGGCCGGCCAGGTGGTGGAGTTCCTGGCCCACTACGGTGGCGACCTCAACCTGGCGGAGCGCCAGGAGGCCGAGCGGGTCGAGGCCGATGGCCGCCTCGCCCCGGAGGTGAAGCGCCCGTGAGGTTTCCCCGCCGGCGCCGCGATCCGGTGGAGGTGAACCTCACCCCGCTGATCGACGTGGTGTTCCTGCTGCTGATCTTCTTCATGGTCTCCACCACCTTCGAGACCCGCCAGGCGCTGGAGCTTACCCTGCCGGAATCGGTGAGCGGTGCCGCCGCCGAGCCCTCGCCTGTGACCCTGGTGGTCACCGCCGAGGGGGGCTACCGACTGGCGGGGCGTGACCTCGCCGCCACCGCGCTCGCCGCGGCACTCGCCACCGAGGCCGACCAGGCCCGCGAGCATGGCCTGGTGGTAGAGGCCGACGCCCGCGCCCGCCACGCCGACGTGGTGCGCGCCCTCGACCAGGCCGCCGCGCAGGGCATCCGCCAGGTGCGCATCGCCACCACCCAGGGCGGCGCCGGCGACACATCCACCCAAGACGCGGAGACGCCGTGACCCCCACCGGGACCTCCCAACACGCCGCCCAACGCTCGGGCCTGACCCTCTATCGCCGCCTGCTCGGCTATGTGCGGCCCCACTGGCGCTCCTTCGCCCTGGCGGTGCTGGGCTACGCCATCTACGCCGCCTCCAGCACCGCCCTGGCGGAGATGATGAAGCGGCTGATCGACGGCATCCAGGAGCCCGATGCCGCTTTCCGCCTCTTCCTGCCGCTGTTCGTGGTGGGCATGTTCGCCGCCCGTGGCCTGGGCACCTTCCTGGGTACCTACTTCATGAGCAACGTGGCGCGCAACGTGGTGCACGCCCTGCGCTGCGATGTCTTCAACCACATGCTCCACCTGCCGGGGCGCTTCTTCGACCGCCACTCCAGCGGCCACCTGATCTCGCGGGTCACCTACCATGTCGAGCAGGTCACCGGCGCCGCCACCAAGGCGCTCACCATCCTGCTGCGCGAGGGACTCTTCGTGGTCGGCCTGGTGGCCTACCTGCTGTGGACCAACTGGATGCTGACCCTGCTGTTCCTGGCGGTGACGCCGCTGATCGGCGGGGTGGTCAGCTACGCCAGCAAGCGCTTCCGGCGCATCTCGGGGCGTATCCAGGCCTCCATGGGGGAGGTCACCCACGTCGCCTCAGAGGCGCTCTCCGGCTACCGGGTGGTGCGCACCCACGGCGCCGAGGCCTATGAGAAGGCCCGCTTCGCCGCCGCCAGCGAGTACAATCGCCAGCAGAGCATGAAGGAGGCGCTGACCAAGGCGGTCAGCACCCCGGTGATCCAGCTGCTGGTGGCCCTGGCCCTGGCGGTGCTGGTGTGGCTCGCCATGTCGCCGGCACTGATGGCGGACATGACCGCCGGCGAGTTCGTCGCCTTCATCACCGCCGCCTCGCTGATGGCCAAGCCGGTCCGCCAGCTCACCGAGATCAACAGCGAGATCCAGAAGGGTCTGGCCGCCTCCTCGGAGCTCTTCGGGCTGCTCGAGGAGCCGGCCGAGCCCGACCAGGGCAGTCGCGACCCGGGACGCCTCGCCGGCCGGGTGCGTTTCGAGGGGGTCCGCTTCCGTTACGACGAGGGCCAGCCCGAGGTGCTCAAGGGCATCGACCTCGATGTCCGCGAAGGGGAGATGGTGGCCATCGTGGGCCGCTCGGGGAGCGGCAAGTCGACCCTGGTGGGGCTCCTGCCGCGCTTCTATCGCCCCACCCAGGGGCGGGTGCTGGTGGACGAGGTGCCGCTGGAGGAGTACCGCCTGGCGCCGCTGCGCCGCCAGATCGCCCTGGTCTCGCAGCAGGTCACCCTGTTCAACGCCAGCATCGCCGACAACATCGCCTACGGCGTCGACGATCCCGACCCGGCGGCGATCGAGGCCGCGGCGCGTGCCGCCCACGCCCATGAGTTCATCGCGCGCCTGCCGGAAGGCTATGCCACCCAGGTGGGCGACAACGGGGTGATGCTCTCCGGCGGCCAGCGCCAGCGCCTGGCCATCGCCCGCGCCATCTTCAAGGACGCCCCGCTGCTGATCCTCGACGAGGCGACTTCGGCGCTGGACACCGAGTCCGAGCGCCACATCCAGGCCGCCCTGGAGGAGGTGTGCAAGGGGCGCACCACCCTGGTGATCGCCCACCGCCTCTCCACCATCGAGCGCGCCGACCGCATCCTGGTGATGGAGCAGGGCGAGATCATCGAGCAGGGCAGCCATGCCGAGCTACTGGCCCGGGACGGTGCCTATGCCGCGCTGCACCGCCTGCAATTCCAGGAGGTGGATCCGGCATGACGACCCAGCAGGAAGGCGGGACGACGGCCATGGTTGCCGCGCTGCACCGCCTGCAGTGCCACGAGGCCGAGGCGCCATGAGCGGGCTGGCCGAGCGCTGGCTGGCCGCCGCCTACCGCGGCGACGCCTGGCTCGTCGCGCTGCGCCCGCTGGAGGTACTCTACCGGTGGGCGGTGGCGCGCCGCGCCGCCGTCTATGCCGAGGGCCGGAAGGCGACCTGGCGGGCCCCGGTGCCGGTGATCGTGGTGGGCAACCTGACCCTGGGCGGCACCGGCAAGTCGCCGCTGGTGGCCTGGCTGGCGGGACACCTGGCCGAGCGGGGCCTTCGGCCCGGGATCCTCTCCCGGGGCTACGGCGGTGACAGCGATGCCTACCCGCTGCTGGTGGACGACGCCACCCCGGCGAGCCGCTGCGGCGACGAGCCGCGCATGCTGGCCGACCAGACCGGCGTGCCGGTGGTGGTGGACCCCGACCGCCCCCGCGGCGCGCGGCGGCTGCTGGAGGCGGGCTGCGACATCCTGGTCGGGGACGATGGCCTGCAGCACCTGGCGCTGGCCCGGGACCTGGAACTGGTGGTGGTGGACGGGGCGCGGGGCTTCGGCAACAGCCGCTGCCTGCCGGCGGGGCCGCTGCGCGAGCCGCTGTCGCGGCTGGCCAGCGTCGACGCCGTGGTGGTCAATGGCGAGCCGCGCGCCGCGCTGCCGGTGCCCGCCCGGAGCATGGCGCTGGTGCCTGCGGCCTGGCGGCGGCTGGGCGACGGGGCGCGTCACGCCGTCGAGGCGCCGCCCTTCACGGGGCCGGTGCATGCGGTGGCGGGCATCGGCCGGCCGGCGCGCTTCTTCGAGACCCTCGCGGCGCTGGGCGTCGAGGCGATCCCCCACCCCTTCGCCGACCACCACGCCTACCGCGCGGAGGAGCTCGACTTCGGCGACGACAGGCCGCTGGTGATGACCGCCAAGGATGCCGTTAAGTGCCGTGGCCTGGCGCCGGCGGAGAGCTGGGTGCTGGAGGTGGCCGCCGAGCCCGAGCCCGCCTTCGTGGCCTGGCTGGACGCGCGCCTCGCCGCGCTGGTGGGCCAGACGCGCCGGCCCGACCCGGAGCGAGAGACGATTCCCGAAGCCGGCGGCGGGCCGGCTTCCCACCGAGAGTGAGGTGAACACCATGGACAAGGAGCTGCTGGCGATGCTGGTCTGCCCGCTCTGCAAGGGCAAGCTCAAGTACCACCGCGAGGCCGAGGAGCTGCACTGCCGTTTCGACGGCCTGGCCTTTCCCATCCGCGACGGCATCCCGGTGATGCTGCCCGAGGAGGCCCGCGAGCTCTCCGCCGACGAGAAGCTCCACGACTCCCCCGGACGCACGGGAGAGGCGTGATGGCCGGGCGCGACTTCATCGCCGTGATCCCGGCGCGCTTCGCCTCGTCGCGGCTGCCCGGCAAGCCCCTGGCCGAGATCGCCGGGGAGCCGATGCTGGCCCACGTCTGGCGCCGCGCCGGGCAGAGCGCCGCGCGCCGGGTGGTGGTGGCCACCGATGACAGCCGCATCGAACAGGCCATGGCCGCACTGGGCGCCGAGGTGGTGATGACCCGGGCCGACCACCCCTCCGGCACCGACCGCCTGGCCGAGGTGGCCGAGCGCCTGGGGCTCACCGACGACGCCGTGCTGGTCAACGTCCAGGGTGACGAGCCGCTGATTCCGCCGACGCTGATCGATCAGGTCGCCGGGCGGCTGTTCGACGATCCCGGCGCCTCCATCGCCACCCTGGCCGAGCCGATCGCCGAGGTGGAGAGCCTCTTCAACCCCAATGTGGTGAAGGTGGTACGCGCCCTGGATGGCCGCGCCCTCTACTTCTCCCGGGCGCCCCTGCCCTGGGATAGAGAGGCCTGGGATCGCGACGCCTTCGCCACCCGGCCCGAGCTGCTCGAGACCGATGCCTGGCTGCGCCATATCGGCCTCTACGCCTACCGCGCCGGCTTCCTCGCCGAGTACCGCGACTGGCTGCCGTCGCCCCTGGAGCGCCTGGAGCACCTCGAGCAGTTGCGCGCCCTGCACCATGGCCACGCCATCCAGGTGGCGCTGGCCCGGGAGCCGCACCCAGCCGGGGTGGACACCGCCGAGGACCTGGCCCGGGTGCGGGCCCTGCTGACCACCGACCACGACGAACCGGGAGGCCACTGATGCGCGTGCTCTTCGTCTGCCTGGGCAACATCTGTCGCTCGCCCACCGCCGAGGGCGTCTTTCTCCGCAAGCTCGAGGCGCGCGGCCTGGCCCACCGGGTTGCGGTCGACTCCTGCGGCATCGGCCCCTGGCACGTGGGCAAGGCCCCCGACGCCCGCGCCCGGGAGGCCGCCGCGCGCCGGGGCATTGATCTCTCGGGGCTGCGTGCCCGCCAGCTGGCCGACGCCGACTTCCAGGCCTTCGACTACCTGCTGGCCATGGACCACGACAACCTCGCCGCCCTGCGCCGGCAGGCACCCGAGCCGCTCGAGGCCCACCTGGGGCTCTTCCTGGAGTTCGCCGGGCTGCCGGACACCGCCGTGCCCGACCCCTACTACGGCGGCGAGGAGGGCTTCGAGGCGGTGCTCGACCTGGTCGAGCGTGGCGCCGACGGCCTGCTCGACGCCATCGCCGCGCGCCTGGAGACCCCGCGCTGATGGCGTCGATCCAGCGCGACCACGACCTGGCCCATGCCAACACCCTGGGCCTGCCCTGCGTGGCCGAACGCTTCACGGCGCCGGCCACCCTGGCGGCCCTCGAGGAGGCGCTCGCCGAGGCGCGCTCGCGTGGCTGGCCGCTGACCCTGCTGGGCGGCGGCAGCAACCTGATCCTGCCCGAACGCTTGCCGGGCCTGGTGGTGCAGCCGGCCATGGCCGACTGGTGGCGGGAGCCGGCCGGGGAGGGCAGGGTGCGTGTCCATGCCGAGGCCGGGGTGAACTGGCATGAGCTGGTGATGGCGCTCGCCGCCCGCGGGCTGTGGGGCACCGAGAACCTGGCGCTGATCCCCGGCTCCTGCGGGGCGGCGCCGATCCAGAACATCGGTGCCTACGGCGTGGAACTCGCCGACGTGCTCGAGGCGGTGGAGGTGCTGCACCTGGCGACGGGATGCCGCGAGGTGATGACGCCCGCGGCGTGTGCCTTCGGTTACCGAGACAGCATCTTCAAGGGGGCCCTGGATGGCCGGGTGGTGGTCACCCGGCTGGTGCTTGCGCTCTCCACCGCGCCGCGTCCACGGCTCGGCTACGGCGACCTGGCCGCCCGGGTGGGGACGACGCCCGGGGCCCTGGAGGTGGCCGAGGCGGTATGCGCCATCCGCCGCGAGAAGCTGCCGGACCCGGCGCGCCTCGGCAACGCCGGCAGCTTCTTCAAGAACCCGCTGGTGGCGGCGCGGCACGCCGAACGCCTGCTCGCCGAGTTCCCGGAGATGCCGCACTTCCCCCAGCCCGACGGCCGCGTAAAGCTGGCCGCTGGCTGGCTGATCGACCAGTGCGGCCTCAAGGGGAGGCGTGAGGGGCACTTCGGCGTGCACGAGCGCCAGGCACTGGTGCTGGTGCACTTCGGCGGCGGCAGCGCCGGCGAGCTGCTGGCCTTCGCCGAGCGTGTCGCCGGACGCGTCGAGGAGCGCTTCGGGGTCTCCCTGGAACGTGAGCCACGCCTGGCGGGCATCGGCTGACCCGTTCCTTTCCGTTGCCCTGAAACGACATCGCCCGCAGCCATGGTTGCGGGCGATGTCGTTGGGGCCCCGGGAGGGCAGGGGCATCAGCCCTGGTGGCCTTCCCCGGACTTGGCCTCCTGCTCGCGCCGGCGGATCTCGCGCGGATCGTTATGGGCGCGGCGACGGCGGCGACGGCTGGCACGGCTCTCGGTGGAGGGCACCTCGGCCTTGGCACCTGCGTCCTTGGCTTCCGCCTTCGCCTCGGGCTTGGCTTCGGTCTTCGGGGGCTCTGACTTGGCTTCAGCCTCGGGTGCCTCAGGCTTGGCTTC
>NZ_AXCA01000136.1:0-360 GCF_000475415.1 Halomonas sp. PBN3
CCTGATTCCGTGAAGCCAGCGCCGACACTTCCCCTATCACCGCCAGCGAGCATTTTCTGACCGCCGATTCCGTCTCAACCGCTGAACGCATACCGGGGAGGACCAACCATGGCGACGCTGACCGACGAGAGCAGCCCATTTTGACAGGCATTTCTACCCGCCGGACACGCTGATACTGGCTGCCGATGACCGTCAGCTCTCTGCGTGGTGCCTTTGTCCGACAGACGATCAGCATGGCGTGCCTCGGGGATAGCGCAGGCGGCTTCGCAAGGTGTTCAATACCGTCATGCGTCCGATGTCCTGCCCGAAGTCGAGGATGATCTGCCGCGCCTTGTGAATCACGAGCGCCGCACGATGCAC
>NZ_AXCA01000137.1:0-1258 GCF_000475415.1 Halomonas sp. PBN3
CATGCCTGGCGCACAAGCAAGGAAGGCGCCCCGCGGGGCGCCTTCCGTCATCATGGCCTGACCTGCGACTAGCGCCGCACGTGCAGCGGCACCTCGGAGTAGCCGCCGGCGGGGTAGAGGGCACGCACCGCGGGACGTGCCGGCAGCAGGGCGATATCGACGGTGGCGTCGAGCAGCGCGTCCATGAAGTCGTGAAGCTCCATTCGCGCCAGGGGCGCCCCGGGGCAGACGTGGATGCCGGCCCCGTAGAGCAGGTTGTCTGCGGGGTCGCGATCCAGACGCACCTCGTCGGGGTCGCCGAACACCGCCTCATCGCGGTTGGCCGAGCCCCACAGGAGCGTCAGGCGATCGCCGGCCTCGAGACGGCGGCCGCCGATCTCCACCGGACGGGTAGCAATGCGCCGGTTGGACATCAGAGGCGCATCGAGGCGCAGGATCTCGTCGATGGCCGCCGGCAGCAGGCGGCGATCGGCACGCAGCCGTCCCTGGAGCTCCGGATCGGCCGCCAGGTAGCGCATCAGGATGCCGATGCTTGCCGAGATGGTGCCGAGTTCCCCTACCGTCCAGTTGCGCAGGATGCTGACGATCTCTTCGTCGGCGAGCGCACGCTCCTCCACCGTCTCGTTCATGATCCGGGTGGTGACGTCGTCCGGCGCATCATCGCCGGCCGCTCGGCGGATTTCCAACTGATCGCGGATCACGCCATCGAATTCCAGCGCCAGCTCACCCAGCGCCTCGCGGTCCTGGGCCAGGGTGGCGGCCTGCTGGCGCTTCACCCAGGCGCGCAGCGGCTCGTGGAGCGCGGCGGGCCAGCCCATGAAGGCGCACTGGATCTCCAGGGCGAAGTCCTGTCCCATCTCGGCCATCGCTTCTACTTCACCGTCGGCGGGCAGACGGTCGACCACGGCCTCGGCGATGGCTCGGCATTGCGGCGCAAACTCGGCCATGGCCTCGGGGCCGAAGTAGGGCTCGATGAGTCGCCGGAAGCGAGTGTGCTCGGGCGGGTCCATGGCGTTGGGCACCGACAGGTGGCGGCTCGCCGCGTTGCTGAAGGTCTCGTGGTCCTCGAGCACGCGCATCACGTCCGCATGGCGGAACAGCGACCACTGCAGGTAGTCGCTGAAGGCCACCGGGCAACGGTGGCGCATCTCGTCATAGGCGCTGATCTGGTCGTTCAGCGCATCCGCGGCGCGCGGGTCCCAGTCCTGCTGGCGCGTATCGCTCATGTCATCTCCTGAGAAGTGAGCCATACTTGTAC
>NZ_AXCA01000138.1:0-460 GCF_000475415.1 Halomonas sp. PBN3
GCTGCAGCTGATCGCCGAGGCGGTGGGCGAGATCCTCGAGGGCGAGGTGTGGCTGCCGGCCGAGCTGGCCGAGGCCATCGGCGAGGCCGACGAGGAGGAGACCCGCTTCGCCGAGGCGATCGCCTCGCTTACCCCGCAGCAGTTCCGGGTGCTCAACATGCTCACCGAGGGGCTGCTCAACAAGCAGATCGCCTACGAGCTCAACGTCTCCGAGGCCACCATCAAGGCCCATGTCACCGCCATCCTGCGCAAGCTCGGCGTGCACTCCCGCACCCAGGCGGTGATCGCCGCCCAGAAGCTCGAGGTGGAGCCGCCGAAGGTCGAGTCCTGACCGGGCTTCGCCCGGAGGTACAAGCCCCAAGGCGCAAGCTTCAAGGAAATACAAGAAACCCACCTGACGGTGGGTTTCTTGTATTCAAGGACCTGATTCGATCGCCTGTTGCTCCTTGCTCCTTGCTCC
>NZ_AXCA01000139.1:0-250 GCF_000475415.1 Halomonas sp. PBN3
GCATCAGCGCCGGCATCGCCGCGCTGTGGGGGCCGGCCCACGGCGGCGCCAACGAGGCGGTGCTGAAGATGCTCGACGAGATCGGTGACGACTCCGAGGAGAACATCCAGCGCTTCATCGACAAGGCCAAGGACAAGGATGACCCCTTCAAGCTGATGGGCTTCGGCCACCGCGTCTACCGCAACTTCGACCCGCGCGCCAAGGTGATGAAGGAGACCTGCGACGAGGTGCTGGCCGAGCTCGGCATCGA
>NZ_AXCA01000140.1:0-686 GCF_000475415.1 Halomonas sp. PBN3
CTGCTGGCCGGCTGTGCCACCAACGACCCCTACAGCGGCCAGACCGACCGCAACCAGACCGGTACCGGTGCCGCCATCGGCGCGGCGGTGGGTGCCGTGGCCGGCGCCCTGAGCGGCGACGGCAGCACCAGCCGCCGTGACCGCGCCCTGGTGGGCGCCGCCGTGGGTGCCGCCGCCGGGGCCGGCATCGGCGCCTACATGGACCGCCAGGAGGAGCAGCTGCGCCAGAGCACCCAGGGCACAGGCATCGGCGTCGATCGCCGTGGCGACGACATCGTGCTCAACATGCCCAGCGAGGTGACCTTCGGCTTCGACTCCAGCGAGTTGACCCCCAATGCCCGCAACGCGCTCAACGACGTGGCGCGTATCCTGACCCAGTATGACGACACCCGGGTCAACATCGCCGGCCACACCGACAGCACCGGCGATGCCGGTTACAACCAGCGCCTCTCCGAGCGGCGCGCCCAGGCGGTGGGCAACTACCTGATGAATGCCGGCGTGGCCGGTGCCCGTCTCAACATGGTGGGCTATGGCGAAAACCAACCGGTGGCCAGCAACAACACCGAGGCGGGACGCGCCCAGAACCGTCGCGTCGAGATCACCCTCACGCCGATCGAGAGCCGCTTCCAGTAAGCTTCGCTACCTCGCACTCCCAGCGGTAACCTGTCGGGCCCGCCACAGTTGTG
>NZ_AXCA01000141.1:0-279 GCF_000475415.1 Halomonas sp. PBN3
TGCTGGGTCCACAAGACCGCTAACGTGCTGAACAAGCTGCCAAAGTCGGTACAGCCCAAGGTCAAGGCCGACCTCCATGACATCTGGATGGCCGAGACCCGCGACGAGGCGCACAAGGCCTTTGATCGCACGTTGAAACGCTTCGAGGCCAAGTACCCCAAGGCGATGGCGTGCCTGGCCAAGGATCGGGACGAGCTGCTGGCGTTCTACGACTATCCAGCGGAGCACTGGGTGCATATCCGCACCACCAACCCGATCGAGTCGACCTTCGCCACGGTC
>NZ_AXCA01000142.1:0-637 GCF_000475415.1 Halomonas sp. PBN3
AACCAGTCCGAAGATGATCTCCTCGATACGCCCGGAACCGGTCACGCGAACGCCTTCCATGGGGCCGGCATCACTGGCCTCCACAGCCTCGGAAAAGAGCTTCGACAGCACCCCGGTGGTATGGATGAAAAGCGCCAGGGTGCCGGCGAAGGGCCCCAGGCCCACGGCCACCACGAAGATCATGGCGAACACCAGCTCGTTGATGGCGCGGCAGGCATCCATCAGGCGGCGCATGGGTTGATGGACCCACCAGGGGGCGAGATTCTCGGAAGACAGCAGACTGCAGGGCACAGCGCAGATCACCGCGAGCAGCGTGCCCCAGATGGCGATCTGGATGGTGACCAGCATCTGCTCGATGTAGTGGCTCAGATCGCCGAAGCTGGGCGGGAAGAAGTCGCCGGCGAGCTCGGCCATGTTGTCGGCGTTGGCGACTAGCTGGCCCGGCTGCATCTCGGCGCCTTGCCAGGCCCAGCTGAGCACTGCCAGGGTGACGCCCCAGCCGATCAGCGTGCTCCAGCGGCGTCGCGGCAGCTGAGCATCCAAGGTGGCTTGTTGCATGTTGAAGTGACTCCCGATGAGGGGCCGTCATGGCCCCTCCTGATGTCGCTAGACTGTTGTGGGTTACTGGCTGGTCATG
>NZ_AXCA01000143.1:0-732 GCF_000475415.1 Halomonas sp. PBN3
TGGCCGAGATCGCCCATCGCGCCTACGTGGGGGTGGTGCGCGAGGATCCCGACTTCGTGCCCTACTTCCGGGCGGTGACCCCGGAGGGCTCGCTTGGCCGCCTGCCGCTGGGCTCGCGGCCTACCAAGCGGCGCCAGGACGGCGGTGTGGAGACCCTGCGGGCGATCCCCTGGATCTTCGCCTGGACCCAGATCCGCCTGATGTTGCCGGCGTGGCTGGGCAGCGGCGAGGCCTTCGCCACCCGCCTCGAGGAGGAGGGCGGCCGTGAGGTGCTCCAGGAGATGCGCGACCGCTGGCCCTTCTTCGGCACCTACCTCGACATGCTGGAGATGCTGCTGGCCAAGGCCGATGTGGGTATCGCCGCCTACTACGAGCATCGCCTGGTAGATGAGCCGACCCTCAAGGCGCTGGGCCAGCGGCTGCGTGAGCGCTTCGCGCGCCTCAACGCGGTGGTGCTGGAGATCCTGGAGCAGGAGGAGCTGCTGGAGAAGACGCCGCTGATCTACCAGGCCATCGCCGTGCGCAACCCCTACATCGACCCGCTCCATGGCCTGCAGGCGGAACTGCTGCAGCGTAACCGCGACGCCGACGGCGCCATCAGCGCCGACCTCTCCCGGGCGCTGATGGTGACCATGGCGGGCATCGCCGCGGGGCTGCGCAATACGGGGTAGGGCCTTCGGCCAGCGCCAAGCGACAAGGAGCAAGCCTCAAGGAACCCCTTGGCTTGCTCCT
>NZ_AXCA01000144.1:0-352 GCF_000475415.1 Halomonas sp. PBN3
GAACGGCAAGCGCATGGGCAAGGTGCCGATCAACCTGCACTGCGACGAGTTCAACGAGCTGATGGGCGACGAGTTCATCCCGCTCATCAACAAGGGGGGCGGCGCCGGCATTCAGGTCACCGCCTACACCCAGACCCTCTCCGACATCGAGGCGCGCATCGGCAACGCCGCCAAGGCCGGTCAGGTGGTCGGCAACTTCAACAACCTGGTGATGCTGCGGGTACGCGAGGAGAAGACCGCCGAGCTGCTGACCCGACAGCTGCGCCAGGTCAACGTGGCCACCCGCATGCTGGTCAGCATGGCCTCCGACTCCAGCGACATTGCCAACGACATCGACTTCACCAGCTCCGGC
>NZ_AXCA01000145.1:0-2527 GCF_000475415.1 Halomonas sp. PBN3
GCGTTCGTGAAGAGCCTCTATGGCGAGCAGCAGCCGATGCCCAAGGAGCGCGAGCTGGTGGATATCTGCCGGCGAGAGAAGGCGGAGGGGCGCAAGGTGCTGGTCTACACGACCTACACCGGCAAGCGCGATACCAGCAGCCGACTCAAGGCGATGCTCGCCCAGGCGGGCTTCAAGGTCGCGGCGCTGCGCTCCAGCGTGGAGACCCAGCGGCGCGAGGACTGGATTGCCGATCAGGTCGACCGCGGTGTCGACGTGCTGATCACCAATCCGGACCTGGTGAAGACCGGGCTCGACCTGCTGGACTTCCCCACCATCGTCTTCATGCAGACGGGCTGGAACGTCTACACCCTGCAGCAGGCTGCCCGCCGCTCCTGGCGGATCGGCCAGCGGCAGCCGGTGAAGGTGCTCTACCTCGGCTATGCCGGATCGTCACAGATCGCCTGCCTGTCGCTGATGGCCAAGAAGATCGCCGTGGCCCAGAGCACGTCGGGAGACGTGCCCGAGTCGGGCCTGGATGCCCTCAATACGGATGGAGACTCCGTGGAGATGGCCCTGGCCAGACAGCTGGTCAGCTGACCGCTACCCAACCTATGCCCCCTCTTCGGAGGGGGCTTTTTTGTAAATCTCTACTTACAAACTCCACTTTGGTTGTAGGTGGTTTGGGATGTCGATTGAGATATTTCTTAACGAAAAAGCCTGAGATGTCTCCGTGCAATCATTTGAGTGTTAAATAAAATCATTCGCGCTTGGGTTGCATCCCATAGTATTGCACCGGTGCAAGGAGTGCCCCGGGGTAAACGCCTCTCATCGCAATTAACGTTTCTTCTGGTGCCCGTCAGGGACTGCCGCTGTGATGCATGGATTGCATCCAGAGGAGCGAAAATTGCTGATTCGTAAACTACTACGCGGTCGCCGCAACGCAGCCGGCACCGACAGCGTTCGGGATGACACCGGCTGGGAGAGCCCGCGCACCGGTGCGCAGCTGCTGGCCACACCCTATCGGCAGCAGTTGCTCCGGGCAATCCAGGAAAGCACCTCGCTGACGGCGCCGGTGTTCGGGGCCTACGTCAAGGAGCCGCTGCAACGATACGCCGAGCGTGTCCAACTGCTGCCGGCTTCTGAATCCCACCATCACAGCTATCCGGGCGGGATGCTGGATCACGGCCTCGAGACCTGCGTGTTCGGTCTCCGGCTCCGACGACAGCACCTGCTTCCGCCGAAGGAGTCACCAGAACGGCAGTCCTCTACCGGGGAGCTGTGGAGCGTGGCGGTCATCTATGCCTGCCTGCTGCACGATATCGCCAAGGTCGTCGTCGATGTCGATATACACCTGAGATCTGGCCGAAGGTGGTGCCTGTGGGAGGGCACGATTCCCGACCAATACCGCGTTCGCTACCTCAAGGGGCGAGACTACTTTCTGCATGCGGCGGCCAACCCGCTCTTGTGCAAGGAAGTGATAGGCAATGCCGGGCTCGAGTGGCTGAGAAGCCAGCCGGAGCTGTTTGGGCTGGTGATGTACGCCATCAGTGGGCACGCGGAGCGCTCCGGGGTGATCGGGGAAATCGTCAGCCAGGCCGACAGGGCCAGCGTCGCCAAGTCGCTGGGCGGCAAGGTCTCGAATATCGACAAGGCGCCCAGGGAATCTCTACAGAGCAAGCTCAAGGGCGCCATCCGCCATATCGTCACAGAAAAGATCCGCCTGAATGAAAAAGGCGCTCAGGGGTTTGTCACCGCTGAGGCGCTGTGGCTGGTGACGCCGCTGGTACCCCGAGAGATCAAGAGCTACCTCCTTTCCCATGGTATCGAAGGCGTGCCATCCAACGAGTCGCGCCTCTATGACGAAATGCAGTCCCATGGCCTGATCATGGAGAATCCGGACGGACGGTCGGTCTGGAAGTGCAGCGTCGAGGAGGGAGAGTGGCGGACCGAACTCTTCATGCTCAAGGTTCACAAATCCCTCGTTTGGAGCGGCGATGAAGAGCCAGAGGTTTTTTCGGGAAGCGTGGAGGTCTTGGGCGCTGACCAAGGTGGCGATAGGAGTGAGAGGGATAGTCAAGAGGCTGCCAGATCGGCTTCCGATGTGAGGCATTCGACTGTGGAAGCCGCCGGTGAGGTGAAGGATTCAAATGACGATGAAAAATCTCAAGAGGATCTGGAGGCTTCCATCATCGACATCGCCATGGGCGGTGCTGAAAAGGCATCGGAAAGCCAGGTCGTCCAGCAGGAAAATCGGTCTGAAGAAAGTTCAGATAGCCTGCCGGATTATTTGCCGGACAAGCAGCAGGAGCCCGGTGAAGCGTTTTTAGCCTGGCTGCGAGACGGGCTGAAGACTCACAAGATATTGATGAACGACTCCAAGGCCCTGGTGCATGCCGTGGATGGCATGCTGCTGGTGGTCAGTCCCAAGGTGTTCAAGCGCTTTTGTCAGGAGGTGCAAGGAGAAGAGAGAAGCTGGAAACAGGTTCAGGATTCATTCCAGAAGCTGAAGCTGCACAAGAAAAACAAGGATGGTGGAAGTTTTCAC
>NZ_AXCA01000146.1:0-618 GCF_000475415.1 Halomonas sp. PBN3
TCGCCATTCACCCAGACAGTGCCATGCCCAACATAAAGTTCCGCGCCAGTCGCCGCACCCTCACCAGCCACGCCGGGCTGTCCATCATCGGGCAATGCTTCGAGATCGCTGGCGTCGACAGCATCGACAGCCGCTTCCCCACCACGCTGGGCATGCGCACCAGTGACGTGATCAAGAGCTACCTGGGCCTGCTGTGTCTGGGCATGAGCGACTATGACGCCATCGAAAACTTCCGCCGCGACAAGCCCTTCCAACAGCTGCTGACCCTGCAAAAGGTGCCGAGCACGGCGACGCTGCGACAGCGGCTGGAGAAACTTGCCGCCAACGACCTGCAGGCGCGCACCGCCACCTGGTCCACGACCCTGCTGTCACTGATCGAAGCACCGATCACCGCCGAGACGACGCACGTCTGCCTGGACATCGACACCTTCGTCATGGACAACAGCAACTCGAAGAAGGAAGGCGTCTCGCGGACCTACCAGAAGGTCGATGGCTACACCCCGATCGCCGCCTATCTGGGCAACGAAGGGTGGTGCCTGGGTCTGGAACTGCGTCCTGGCAAGCAGCACACCATGAAGGAGAGCAACGCCTTCCTGGAGCGGGTACTGCCTCGCGCCC
>NZ_AXCA01000147.1:0-265 GCF_000475415.1 Halomonas sp. PBN3
AGCCAACCAGGTATCCTGATCGGCCGTGGCCGAGCCGCGCGGGTTCCATTTGACGACATAGTCGAGCCGGCGCCCCTCGTCGGCAAAGACCTGGCGCTGCTGTTCGAGAAGCGCCAGGTGCGCCTGGCTGTCGAAGCCGCTGTCCTCGCGTAACAGGATCGGTTGCTCGGTCAGGCCTTGGGCGCGAGGCAGTACCCGCTCCAGGAAGGCGTTGCTCTCCTTCATGGTGTGCTGCTTGCCAGGACGCAGTTCCAGACCCAGGCAC